>USEF01000001.1 GCA_900553475.1 uncultured Collinsella sp.
CGCAGGCCACGGCGCCCTTGAGCATAAACACCCCGTTGCCGTTGAGGTGGCGAATGACGTCAACGCGGTCGCTCTGACCAAGCGACGCTACATCCAGCCCGCGCGCGCTCAGCAACTCGGAAATACTGCGGTCGATGAGCTCCTGCGTAGACTCCGAAAGACTTTCGACCTCGATAGACGCGGGCTCCGACTGCCTTGGCACAGCGTCGAAGCAGGCCATGAGCTGCTGAGTCATGGCGTTGATGGAGCGTATCGTGGAAAGATCGGTGTTGACGCAAAGCATGCCGACGATCTTGTTGTCCTCACGGATAAAGTACGTCGCCGACTCCAGCGTCTTGCCACCGGCACCGCGTCCCTCGTAGCCCGTAATAAACGGCAGGGCGCGATACTTGGCGTCGTGCATGATCTTGAGTGCCAGATCGGTGGCGGGACCGCCGACCTTGCGGCCGCTCACGATGCCGTTGCGAATATCGACGATGGCGTGGTCGGGATCCGAGAAATCGTGCAGCACGATTTCGCTGTTTTTGCCGAGTATCTGCTCCAGGAAATCGACCATCGGCAAAAAGCGACGTACGGTCTCGTTCACGGGCAACTCCTTTTGGTTCTATCGAAGTGTTCATAACAATTTTTTATCATGGTAACACGCTGCTCATCATCTCGTATATCCGCAGGTACATTGCGTAATACAGACGAACGGTAGGAATTTAGCGGTAAACGGTTGACCAAAAGAAAAGTAAGATGTTATTTTGACCAGACACTTTCCTGACCTGCGGAAATGCGTTATCTCAGCTGAAGAATAGTCTGATAACAAAAAATTATTATTGAGAATGAGAATCATCTTTAATACGATATGCAACGAAGGCACAACCTCAACCCCGCACTGCGTCACAATAGAGCGTTAGATGCGAAAACAACTATTTCGAGGATTGGTGGTCAAATGACCCAGGAGACGGTTACGAACGGCACTGAAGCCCTGTTCACTCGCGAAGGCGTGCCTCCCGTTAAGGAAATGATCCCGTGTGCCCTTCAGCACGTACTGGCATCGTTTGCCGGCATCATTACCCCGGCGGTCATCATGGCCGGCGTCTACGGCTTTAATAGCCAGCAGAGCACCGACATCATTCAGGTTGCGCTCATTCTTTCGGCAATCGACACGGCCCTTCAGGCCTTCGCTCCCTTCCGTCGTATCGGCGGCGGCCTGCCCATCGTCATGGGCGTTTCGTTCGCGTTCCTGCCGGCCCTGCAGGCCATGGGTGCCTCGGGCTTTAGCTTTGGTGCGTTGCTGGGCGGCGAGATCGTCGGCGGTGCCGTTGCGGTCCTTTTTGGTCTGGCCTACAGCAAGATTAAGTGGCTGTTCCCGCCCGTCGTGACCGGTACGGTCATCTTCTCCATCGGCGTTTCGCTGTATCCCACGGCCGTCAAGTATATGGCCGGCGGTATGGGTACGCCGCTGTGGGGCACTCCGCAGGCCTGGTGCGTCGCTCTTATCACCTTCGCCGTGGTCTTTGCGCTCGCCAACTTTGGCAAGGGCACGCTCAAGCTGGGGTCCGTGTTCTTTGGCATGATCGTTGGCATGATCGTTTCGATCCCCTTTGGCATGATCGACTTCTCCAGCGTCGCCACCGCTCAGGTCTTCGCCCTTCCCAAGCTCATGCCCTACGCGCTCGAGTTTGATCCCGAGGTCTGTATTACCCTCGCCGTCGTGTTCCCCATGGTTGCCATCCAGGTTATCGGTGACGTCTCCGCCGCCTGCCTGGGCTCCATCGACCGTATGCCCACCGAGCGCGAACTCTCCGGCGCCATCGTGTCCCAGGGCCTCACGTCTATGGTCGGCGGCCTGCTGGGCGGTCTTCCCACCAGCGCCCTTGGCCAGAACGTGGGCATCATCTGCTCCAACAAGGTCGTCAACAAGTGGGTCTTTGTGATCATCGCGGCCGTCTTTGCCATCGCCGGTCTGTTCCCGCAGCTCTCTGCCGTCCTTTCCGCTATCCCGCAGCCCGTCATCGGCGGCGCGACCGTCGGCGTCTTTGGCACCATCACCATGAACGGCGTGCGCATGTTCACCCGCGAGGGCCTCACGCAGCGCACCACCACCATCGTCGGTACCTCCGTCGTCTTTGGTCTGGGTATCTGGATGGCCAGCGGTTGCCTTGCCGGCGAGGGTATGCCCACCTGGGTGTCCACCGTCATCGGCTCCAACGCCGTAACCCCTACCGCCATCATGGCCATTGTTCTTAACCTGATTCTTCCACAGACGCCGGTCGTGGCTCAGCACATCGATGCTGCCAAGGACGCTGCCGTGGATCTGGTCTTGCCCGAGAGCAAGAAGTAGCCAATTCGGTGCTATTCGTCGGACGCATCGCCTCGTCCGCCGACGTCATGCGGCGCCAAGCCGCACTTCAAAGGGTTTGTCCCTTTGGTGAAGCGTTGACGGGAGAGGGCCCGTTTCCGGTGTAGGCCGGCGCTTCGCACTTCCGCCATGTCAGAGGTGTCAAACCCCGCCTCTGATGTTGAAGGGAGCATTTATGCTTCTGGTCGCTAACGGTTCCGTCTTTACCCGCAACGCTCAGACTCCGTTCATTCCCAACGGTGCAGTCGCTATTGACGGAGATACGATCGTCGAAGTGGGCCCCGAGCGCGAGCTCAAGGCCAAGTACCCGGATGCCGAGTACGTCGACGCCCAGGGCAACCTCATCATGCCCGGACTTATCAACTGCCACACCCACATCTACTCGGGTCTGGCCCGCGGCCTTGCCATTAAGGGCTGCAACCCCACCAACTTCCTGGAAAATCTTGAGCAGCAGTGGTGGAAGATTGACGACAACCTGACGCTCGACGGCACCAAGGCAAGCGCCTACGCCACGATTCTGGACTCCATCCGCGATGGCGTCACCACGATCTTCGATCACCATGCAAGCTTCTGCGAGATCCCGGGCAGCCTCTTTACCATTAAGGACGCCGCTCAGGAGCTGGGCATGCGTTCGTGCCTGTGCTACGAGGTTTCCGACCGCCGTGGCCAGGAAAAGTGCGATCAGGCTATTGCCGAGAACGCCGAGTTTGCCCAGTGGGCCGCCAAGGAGCGTCGCGATAACGATAACCACATGATCGCCGCAATGTTTGGCGGTCACGCCACCTTTACACTGTCGGACGAGACCATGGATAAGATGGCCGAGGCCAACAACGGTCTGACCGGCTTCCACATCCATGTGTGCGAGGGCATGAACGACGTGTGGGATTCCCGCCTCAACCGCGGTGGTATCAGCCCCGTCGAGCGCCTGCTGCAGCACAACCTGCTGGGTCCCGACACCATGCTCGGCCACTGCATCCACGTGACGCCTGCCGAGATGGATATCGTCAAGGAGTCCGGCACCTGGCTCGTCAACAACCCCGAATCCAATATGGGCAACGCCGTGGGCTGCGCCCCCGTGCTCGAGTTCTTCCGCCGCGGCATCCCCGTGTGCATGGGCACCGACGCCTACACCCACGATATGCTCGAGAGCCTCAAGGTCTTCCTGATCATTCAGCGCCACAACGCCGCCATGCCCAACGTGGGCTGGTGCGAGGCCATGACGATGCTGTTTGAGAACAACGCCAAGATGGCGAGCAAGTACTTCGATCGCAAGCTCGGTGTGCTTGAGCCCGGCGCTGCCGCCGACGTCATCGTCATGGACTACAAGCCCTTTACGCCGCTGAGCGAGGAGAACATCGACGGCCACATGCTCTTTGGCATGATGGGCAAAAACTGCCGTACCACCATCATCAACGGCCGCGTCTTGTACAAGGATCGCGAGTTTGTCGGTATCGATGAGGACAAGATCAACGCGTGGACCATGGCCGAGTCCAAGAAGCTCTGGAGCACGCTCAACGATCGCGCCTACTAATTACAAGTAGATTCGCGCGCGTCGGATGTTTCGCCGCATCCGACGCGCGTATAGGCGACCTCCGCGGGGTCGCCGGCGCTGTGCTAGCGCTACACCGTATTTGCGCCCGCCGCGCGGTCTCGCCGGGCGTTACAGAGAGGAACTCATTATGAGCGACATCATGAGGCCGATCCCGTTTTCGCAGCTGATGAACTGGATCATCGAGGAGCACAAGACTCAGGGCGCCGTCTTTGGCGTGCGCAAGATGGTCACGACCAACCAGGAGGGCGCGCTTCCCATTTTTGACGAGCGCATCGAGACTCCGTTTGGCCCGGCCGCCGGTCCCAATACGCAGTTGGCCCAGAACATCGTGGCATCCTACGTGGCCGGTTCCCGCTTCTTTGAGCTCAAGACCGTTCAGGTTATGGACGGCGAGGAGCTCTCCAAGTGTGTCAACAAGCCCTGCATTGTGGCGCAGGACGAGTGCTACAACTGCGAGTGGTCGACCGAGCTCGAGGTTCCGCAGGCTTTTGCCGAGTACGTGAAGGCATGGTTTGCCTGCCACCTGATCGCTCGCGAGTACGGCCTGGGCAGCCCGGACGGCTTTGTCTTCAACATGTCCGTGGGTTATGACCTGGAGGGCATCAAGAGCCCCAAGGTCGACGCCTACATCGAGGGCATGAAGGACGCCAGCGGCTCCGACGTCTGGAACGAGTGCCGCGCATGGGCGCTCGCCAACCTGGACAAGTTTGAGCATGTCGACGCCGCGTTTGTCGAGTCCATCCCGGCACGCGTCTCCAACTCCATCACCGAGTCTACCCTGCACGGCTGCCCGCCCGCCGAGATCGAGCGCATCGCGACCTACCTCATCACCGAGAAGGGCCTCAACACCTACATCAAGTGCAACCCCACGCTGCTGGGCTATGAGTTTGCACGTCAGCGCCTCAACGAGCTGGGCTTTGACTACATCGTCTTCGACGATACGCACTTCCGCGAGGACCTGCAGTGGGCCGACGCCGTGCCCATGTTCGAGCGCCTGATTGCCCTGTGCGCCGAGCGCGGCCTGGAGTTTGGCGTCAAGCTCACCAACACCTTCCCCGTCGACGTGACGAGAAACGAGCTGCCTTCCACCGAGATGTACATGTCCGGCCGTTCGCTGTTCTCGCTGACCATCGAGGCTGCCCGTCGCATTACCGAGCAGTTCGATGGCAAGCTGCGCATCAGCTACTCCGGCGGTGCTACGGTCTACAACATCCGCGCCCTGTACGATGCCGGCATTTGGCCCGTCACCCTGGCGACCGACGTGCTCAAGCCCGGTGGCTACGAGCGCTTTAGCCAGATGGCCGGCGAGTTTACCGACCTGGATGGCAAGCCGTTCGCGGGTGTCTCTCTCGAGGCTGTGACTGCGATCCAGACCGACTCACTCACCAACCCGCTCTACAAGAAGCCGCTGCGTCCGCTGCCCGACCGCAAGGTCGCCGGCAAGAGCCCTCTTTCCGATTGCTTTACCACGCCGTGCCGCACGAGCTGCCCCATCCAGCAGGATATTCCCGCCTACCTGGCGGCCGTTGACGAGGGCCGCTACGAGGACGCACTCAACATCATCATCGAGCGCAACGCCCTGCCGTTCATTACCGGCACCATCTGCCCGCATCCCTGCGGCCGTGCCTGCGAGCGTGCGTTCTACGAGCCCGAGGGCGCCCAGATTCGCGCCAGCAAGCTCAAGGCCGCCCGCGAGGCCATGACCGCCGTGCTGCCCAAGCTGCGCGCCCAGGCCATCGCCAACGACGGCGAGCGCAACGTTGCCGTTATCGGCGGCGGCCCGGCCGGCCTGGCGACGGCGTTCTTCCTGACGCGTGCCGGCGTGCCCGTCACCATCTTTGAGGCCCGCGATTCGCTCGGCGGCGTGGTCCGTCACGTGATTCCCGAGTTCCGTATCGCGAGCGACGATATCTCCCACGATGCCGAGCTCTGCCTAGCCTTTGGCGCCAAGGTGCAGCTCAACGCTCGCGTGGATTCCATTGACGAGCTCAAGGACCAGGGCTTTACCGACGTGGTCGTGGCCACCGGTGCCTGGATGCCCGGCTCTGCGGGCCTGGGCGAGGGCGCCGAGCTCGACGTGCTGGAGTTCCTCGAGGCCGCCAAGAAGGGCGAGAAGCTCGAGCTGGGCGAGGACGTCGTGGTCATTGGCGCCGGCAACACCGCCATGGACGCGGCCCGCGTGGCCAAGCGCCTGGCCGGCGTGAAGAACGTGCGCCTGGTCTACCGCCGCACCAAGAAGCAGATGCCCGCCGATGAGGAAGAGCTCGATCTTGCTCTTGCCGACGGCGTTGAGTTCTGCGAGCTGCTGGCACCTAAGGCACTCAACGGCGCCGTGCTGACCTGCGATGTTATGGAGCTTGGCGAGCCGGATGCAAGCGGCCGCCGCAGCCCCGTCGCCACGGGCGAGACTGTTGAGCTTCCCGCCACCACGGTGATCTGCGCCGTGGGCGAGGGCATCGACGCCAGCCTGTACGATGCCGCGGGCGTTGAGCACGACCGTCGCGGCCGCCTTGCCGCTACCTCCACCGGCGTCGAGGGCGTCTGGGCTGCGGGCGACTGCCGCCGCGGTCCTGCCACCGTGGTCGAGGCTATCGCCGATGCCGCCGAGGTCGCCCGTGCCATCGCCGACGTGGACTTTAACAAGTACGCCGACTGCAACGAGCAGGCCGGCCGCGAGGACACTTGCTACGAGCGCAAGGGGTCGCTGTGCCGCGACAAGCGCAACTGCACCAAGACCCGCTGCCTGGGCTGCGGCTCGGTGTGCGAGGTCTGCTGCGACGTGTGCCCCAACCGCGCCAACGTGGCAATTAAGGTGCCGGGCCTGGCCAAGCATCAGGTCGTCCATGTCGACGGCATGTGCAATGAGTGCGGCAACTGCGCCGTGTTCTGCCCTTACCAGGAGGGTCGTCCCTACAAGGACAAGCTCACCCTGTTCTGGAGCGAGGAGGACATGGAGAACTCCGAGAACGAGGGCTTCCTGGCCGTGGACGAGGACCACTTTAAGGTTCGCGTCGCCGGCACGGTCCGCACCGTCTCGGTCGATGCCGTCAACACCGGTCTTCCCGAGGCCGTCCGCCTGACCATCAGGGCTGTGCGCGACAACTATTCGTACCTTCTTAAGAAATAGGCGAGTCTCTTATGGCCAAATCCATTCAACATAACGTGGCCTACGTTGCCTGCGGAAGCGGTTGCGCCTCCGCAGGCGGCGACGCCCACTGCAGCGAAGGCTGCATTGGCTGTGGCGCCTGCGTCACGGCCTGCCCCCACGGCGCCATTGCGCTGGTCGATGGCATCGCCCGCGTGGACCGCTCCAAGTGCACGGGCTGTGGCCTGTGCGGCATGGCGTGCCCGCAGCGCGTGATTGCCTTCGTCCCCGGCTACCAGAACATTCTGGTGCGCTGCAACAACACCGATAAGGGCGCCATTGCGCGCAAGGTCTGCGACACGAGCTGCATCGGTTGCGGTATGTGCGCCAAAAAGTGCCCTGCCGGCGCTATCCGCATCGAGGACAACTGCGCCCATATCGACGGCGTGGACTGCCTGTCGTGCGGCATGTGCGCCGTCGTCTGCCCGCATGGCGCCATCCACGACCGCACCGGCATCGCCGCCGGCGTGTAGAAGGGAATCACCATGGCACAGGAATTCACTTTTACCGTTAACGGCGTCGAGCGCACGACGACGGAGAATAAACCGCTGCTGCGCTACCTGCGCGACGACCTGCATATCCATTCCGCCAAGGACGGCTGCTCCGAAGGTGCTTGCGGTACCTGCACCATCCATGTGGACGGTGCGGCCGTCAAGGCGTGCGTGCTGACCACTGCTCTTGCTGCCGGTCGCAACATCGTAACCGTCGAGGGCCTGCCCGAGGACGTGCGCGAGGCCTTTGTGTACGCCTTTGGCGCCGTGGGCGCCGTGCAGTGCGGTTTTTGCATTCCCGGCATGGTCATGGCGGGCGCAGCGCTCATCGCCGAGGACCCCGAGCCCACCGAGGAGCAGATTAAGTACGCCATTCGCGGTAACGTCTGCCGCTGCACCGGCTACAAAAAGATTATCGAGGGCATCTCGCTGGCCGCTGCGGTGCTCCGCGGCGAAAAGCAGATCGATGAGGACCTGGAGCGCGGCGATGACTACGGCGTGGGCAAGCGCGCCTTCCGTATCGACGTGCGCAAGAAGGTGCTCGGCGAGGGCAAGTATCCCGACGACATCGACGAGCTCGATCAGCCGGGCCTGACCTATGCCAGCGCCGTGCGCTCCAAGTATCCGCGCGCCCGCGTGCTCTCCATCGACACCTCCAAGGCCGAGGCCCTGCCCGGTGTGGTGGGCATCCTGCGCGCCGAGGACGTGCCGGTCAACCAGGTCGGCCACCTTATCCAGGACTGGGACGTCATGATCGCCCAGGGCGATATCACCCGCTGCGTGGGTGACGCCATCGTGCTGGTGGTTGCCGAGGACGAGGCGACGCTCGAGAAGGCCAAGAAGCTCGTAAAGATTGACTACGAGCCGCTGGAGCCCGTGCGCAACATTGTCGAGGCCAAGGCCGCCGACGCCCCGCGCCTGCACGACAGCTTCTTTGCCTTTGGCAACACGGTGGAGCTCAAGGACAACGTGTGCCAGAGCCGTCACGTGACGCGCGGCGACGCCGCCAAGGCGCTGGCAGAAAGCGCGTTTACCGTGACGCAGCGCTTTACCACGCCCTTTACCGAGCATGCCTTCTTGGAGCCCGAGTGCGCCGTCGCCTTCCCGTACAAGAACGGCGTCAAGGTGCAGTCGACCGACCAGGGTGCCTACGACACGCGCAAAGAGTGTGCCCACATGTTTGGCTGGGACAACGAGCCCGAGCGCGTGGTCGTCGAGACCATGCTTGTGGGCGGCGGCTTTGGCGGCAAGGAGGACGTGTCCATCCAGCACCTGGCCGCGCTCGCCGCATATAAGTTCCAGCGTCCCGTGAAGTGCAAACTCACGCGCGCCGAGTCGCTCGCGTTCCATCCCAAGCGCCACGCCATGGACGGCACCTTTACGCTGGGCTGCGACGCCGAGGGCAACTTTACCGGTCTGGACTGCGAGATCAACTTTGACACCGGCGCCTACGCGTCGCTGTGCGGCCCGGTGCTCGAGCGTGCCTGCACGCATGCCGTCGGCCCCTACAAGTACCAGAACACCGACATTCGCGGCTTTGGCTACTACACCAACAACCCGCCCGCCGGCGCGTACCGCGGCTTTGGCGTTTGCCAGTCCGAGTTTGCGCTCGAGAGCCTGATCGACCTGCTGGCAGAGAAGGTCGGCCTGGATCCGTGGGAGATTCGTTACCGAAACGCTATCGAGCCGGGCGAGGTTTTGCCCAACGGCCAAATTGCCGATTGCTCCACGGCGCTGAAGGAGACGCTGCTCGAGGTCAAGGATGCCTACTATGCGCATCCCGGACACGCCGGCATTGCCTGCGCCATGAAGAACGCCGGCGTGGGCGTGGGCCTGCCCGATGCCGGCCGCTGCAAGATTCGCATCGAGGACGGCGTGGCCGTGGTCTATGCCGCCACGTCCGACATCGGCCAGGGCTGCAACACCGTCTTTTTGCAGGACGTTGCCGAGGCATGCGGTCTGCCGCTTCGCTGCATTGCCAACGGCGAGTGCTCCACCGAGAACGCTCCCGACTCCGGCACCACGTCTGGCTCGCGTCAGACGGTCGTGACCGGCGAGGCCGTGCGCGGCGCCGCCTTCCTGCTGCGCGATGCCATGGTTGGCATCGAGGCGGGCAAGCCTGCACCCGATGCTCCCGTGAGCGCGCATGGCGACGGCGTCAAGATCGAGTACGACGACGGTCGCGCCTATCAGCTGCGCGCGCAGGAGCTCGTCGCCGGCCAAGGTATGCATCCTCAGGATCCCGCGGCCGCCATCAAGGCGCTCGAGGGATGCGAGTTTGGCTACGTGTATCTGGAGCCGACCGACAAGCTGGGTGCGGATGTTCCCAATCCCAAGAGCCACATCTGCTACGGCTTTGCCACACATGTGGTCATTCTGGACGATGACGGCCGCGTGAGCGAGATCTATGCTGCGCACGATTCCGGCAAGGTGGTCAACCCCATCTCCATCCAGGGTCAGATCGAAGGCGGCGTGCTCATGGGTATGGGCTATGCGCTTACCGAGGACTGGCCGCTCAAGGACTGCGTGCCCCAGGCAAGGTACGGTACGCTCGGGTTGTTCCGTGCGCCCGAGATTCCGGATATCCACGCCATTTACGTGGAGAAGGACGAGCTGCTGCCTGTGGCATACGGCGGCAAGGGCATCGGCGAGATCGCAACGATCCCCACGGCGCCCGCCGTACAGAATGCTTACCGCGCGTTTGACGGCAAGCTGCGTCCCGATCTGCCCATGGTGGATACGCCCTACAGCCGCGTTCGCAACCGCGGGTAGGGTAGGGCGCGGACGGTCGTTGCCGACGAGCTGTTCGCGCTCAACATCAACTGCATATGCTGCGCCTTTGGCCCCAGCTCCATCGCGAGCCGGGGCCCTTTGTTTGGAGTGGAAACTGCGTCCCGGAATTCGGGCAATCCGGTGGTCAGGGGTTGAGTGAGCGTCGCGCTAAGGATGCCAAGCGTAAAACCTTCAATGAAAATGGCGTAAAAACTACATCTGTCATGGCGTAAAAACTACATTGAAAGTAGCGTAAAATCAGCATTGAGAATGGCGTAATTTCGCATATCGCGTGATAGAGAGGGACGGCCGTCTATGGATGCACCAAAGAGATTGACCCAAAAGGGATATAGGCCCCGGCTCATAGAGGAACGCCTCGACACCCTTATGCGGGCGTTTGGCTGTGTGGAGATCAACGGCCCCAAATGGTGCGGCAAGACCTGGACGGCGCTCTCTCGCTCGGCGAGCGTCTCCAGGCTCGATGAGCCTGCGCAGCGTGCGGCGGCAGAGGTCGACCCAAGCCTAGCGCTCATCGGCGATGCGCCACACCTGGTCGATGAATGGCAGGAGGTGCCCGAGGTTTGGGATGCCGCCCGGCGTTTCGTGGACGCGAGCGGCAACGAACGGGGGGCACTTTTGCTCACGGGCTCGACCGCGCTCAAAAGCGAGGAGCGCAGCCATGTTCGTCATTCCGGCACGGGTAGGATCGCCCGTCTGTCAATGCGCCCCATGGCCCTGTGTGAGTCGGGCGACGGCGAGCCGCTCGTGTCACTGACAAGCCTCTTTAAGGGCGAGGGTTTTGCCCCTCAGCGTCGCGAGAGCACGGTGGATGACGTCGCCCGCTGGTGCTGCAGGGGCGGTTGGCCTGCAAATCTTGGGCTTTCGGAAGATCTTGCGCGAGAGACGGCAAGCCAGTACGTGCACTCGGTGCTCGACGTCAACGTGCTGGACGAGGGCATGTCGCCCGAGCTTGCACACGGCCTTTTGCGAGCTCTTGCCATGAACGAGAGCCAGGCTGTCACGTACAAGACGCTCGTAAAGGACGCCTCGTACGGTGAGGCGGGCCCCGACGAGAGGACCATTGCTGCGTACTTGGACCTCTTTAACAGGCTCAAGCTGACCGAGGACCTGTGCGGATGGGAGCCGCCCATGCGCTCGAAGGCCCGCGTTCGTGTGCGCCCCAAGCGCTACTTCTGTGACCCGTCACTTGCGGCGGCGTTGCTGGGGGCTACCCCTGAGCGGCTGCTTGGCGATATGCAAACGCTGGGGATGCTCTTTGAGAATCTCGTCCTGCGCGACGTGCGCGTGTTCCTTTCCACCTACGGCGGTGTCGACAACAGCGTCCATTATTTCCGAGATGAGAAGGGCCTTGAGGTGGATCTGATCCTTGAGCACGACGGGCGCTGGGGAGCCATCGAGGTCAAGCTGAGTGATGCGAAAGCAGACGATGGAGCGAGAAATCTCAAGGCGCTGGAGAGGAAAGTGCTCTCCAATCCTGCCGCCCAGAATGCCGCGCCGGCGTTTTTGGCGGTCGTGGTTGGAAAGGGGAGCATTGCCTACACGCGCGACGACGGCGTGGCGGTGATCCCCATGGCGGCACTTGGGGCGTAGCGGTTTTGCGGGCGTGCCGTGCTTCCTTTACCGAAAATCCATTTGGTAAACCTGGCACCCGTGGGTAGAATAAGGTCGACGGCAGCCCAAGGGTGATAGCTGGGCAGCGCCGTTACTTCGATTAAGGGGTCAATGCCTTAGAGGCGTCGACCCCTCTTTTTCTGCTTCGTACGCTGCTTGAGTGCCTCGGTAAGTCCGATAAGCGCCGTGAGGAGCGAGACCAAAGCGGTCAGGAGCTTCACGAAATCAGTCAGATCGGTCATGGGCATCACCTCCCGTCGCATGGAGGGCGCTGCCCGGCACATGGAACTGCCGTCAACAACTGCAATTCTATCAAAGTACTGCTATAAATACGAATATATGTTCGATAATAACAGTGACGTGATTCTCTCAAAGTGTGGCTTTACGCAAAGATGCCGGAAAGCCGTGCTGTGCGATTTCATGTCCGCACGGGCGGCTATCCTTACGGCAATGTAGCCGCCTATGTAGCAAGCGGCAGGCAACGGAGAAAGGCCTAACCGTGTCAGCTGAAAAGACGCCGTGCATCTCGGCTATCGATACGACAAACTTTGCGCGCCAGATTGTGCTGGACTTTGAGTTTGCGCCGGTGCCAAAGCAGCGCCAACGCCGTGGGTTGCGCAACGAGATTATCGAGGTCGGCGCCGTCAAGCTCGATTACCACGGCAACGTTATGGGCGAGTTCTCGCAGTTTGTGCAGACGGAATTTACCGAAGGCGTTACGTATCCCGTCCGCGAGCTCACAGGGATATCGGCCGTGGATACCGCGATGGCCGATCCGCTCTACATGGTGATTAAAAGGCTCAGCGATTGGATCGGTCGCTACTCCGCCCAAGTGGTTTGCTGAAGCGGGGCAGATCGTCGACAGCTTTTGACCGAGTGCCAGGCAAAGCATATCGACCTTGCCGCATTTCCTACGGACTGGGCCGACCTGCAGGCGTTTTACACCTCGATTATGGACGTGGGCAGCCACGGGCGCGTCTCTTTGAGTGACGCGGCGACGTGGTTTGGCATCGAGTTCGACGAGTCGACGGGTCACGCCCACAGTGCCCTGGCCGATGCGCGCGTGACCGCCAAGCTGTTCAAGCAGGTGATGGACGGGGATTACCGCGTGAGCCCGCGCGCCCAAGAAGTCCGCCAGCAGTGGGGGATGGGCGAGCGAGCCCAAACGTGCTTTTCCAGCAAGTGCCCCGAGCTGGGCGACCTGCTGCTGAAGCTGAAGGCGGAGGGGAGGTAGGCCTTTTGAGAACGCCATTCGGTTTCGCGTGGCGGGTGCGTTCGTCTACACCCTCGCAATCCCACGCGCGGCACTCAACAGCTCGTACTCCCTCTGGCTCCACTGGTACAGCTCGGTCGCGCGTACGGCGTCGCGGCACAGGTCTAGAAACACCTCGGCGCCCTCGCAGAAGCACTCGCGGACAAAGGCGCCGGATCCGTCCGCAACGCACGCGCCGTCGGCAAAGAGCTTCCAGCTGGACGGCTCGCGCGAGTCGTCTCCGAGCAGCTTGATCTGCAGAACATGTGGGCCGCCAGCGGCACATGGCCCTTCTTCCAACGCCTGCACCGTAAAGCGCATCTGGAGGGACAGAGTATAAAATCCGGAAAAGTGTCGAAATAGGCACCTTAAAACTTCGAAAAAGTGTCAAATTCGATAGGAAAATTATCCGGAAAAGTGTAGCTGGATGACAAAACAGCACTTAGAAGCCGGTGCTGGATGCGGGATCCTGCGGCCGCCTTCAGCCCTCGCTACTCGTCGTCCCCGTCGTTGGGGTCGCCCTTGAGGGTGTTGATGTCCAGGTACTGGTTATCGTCCTCTTTTTGCTGGGTCTCCGACTCCGCTTGGGTGGGGCCGCGGAACAGCTGGAATCCCTCAAACGCAATGACACCGAGCAGGGCAATGATAATGGCGATAAAGGCAACCTTGACTGCCTGCGGAAATACCGAGAAACGCAGCGCCTTTTCCTCGGCGTAATAATCGGCGAAGCGCTCTTCGCCCGTGCTTTTGGTATGTGCCGGCGCGGACGCGGCCTCCGGGTCATATTCCGGTGCAGGCGTGGCAGCGTACGGATCGTTGAGATAATCGCTCGATGCGGTGCCATAATCCTCGGTCTCGATGCGACCGGTGCCAGCATAGCCATCGGAATAACCGGAATATGCCGCACCGCCCTCATAGTCCGCGGCGCTCGTGTTGGCGGCAAAAAGCGGGTTAACTGGAACATCGAGCGCCGGCATGCCGGTAGAGGTCTCATCCAGATCGGTTGCAGCCCAGGAATCGTAGGCAACCTGATGGGCAACGGGCTCATCGAGCCTTGCGACCGGAGGCTTGCGTGCCGCAGGAATAGGCAACTGCTGGGCGCTGTACATAACAGTGCTGTCGGCCGATTTGCCCTGCGTCGCTGCAGCGAGAAATGCCGCCGTCTCGGACGGGTCGCTTGCGGGGCGGGGAGCGGTCGTGGGCGCCGAAGTGGGTGCGGGCGTAGGCGCGGGCGTCGAAACAGGCGACTGCGCAGGAGTCGGTGCAGATGCGGGCTTAGGCGCAAGCGCGGGATCGGGGCTTGACGGGCGGGCCCCGCCGCCCATGAGTTCGTCGGCGGTCCACGGGCGATCAACCATCACGTCGTCAAGGCTCAGCGAAAACAGGTCGTCTTCACCCTCATCGAACATGCGGTGCACATGTCCACCAATTGCCGGAATCAATCCGCGACCGGTGCATGATGCCTTGCTCAACGCCATTCTGTTCCATCCTTTCGAAATACTAATGACATCGATTATATGGAACTTCCCAAGCGGCTCGGTCTTGGATTCGTGCTTTCCAGAACTCGCGCCCAAAAGGGGAGGGGCAATCCAGGCGAGTGCCTACTTGTCGCCGGCTGCCGCCTTGGCCTCATTGAGGTAGCTATAGAAGCTGTACTTTGAGATGCCAAAGAACTCGCAGGCGCGCTCGCTCGACTTGGAAATGAGGAAGGCGCCGCGACGGTCGAGGTAGCCAATGGCACGAATTCTCTCGTCTTTGGTCATGAGTGCCGCGGGCTTGCCCACAAACTGCTCGCACTCGTGCAGCAGGTCCTCGAGCAGGTCGCCGATGTTCTTGGTAATGGGCTCGGGCTCGGTGTAGCCCGTGCCGCCGGTGCCGGTAAAGGCATCGAGCGAGCGCTCAAAAGCCTTCATGAGCGTAATGTCAAAGTTGATGCCCAAAATGCCGACGGGCTTGCCCTCGTCGTTGCGGATAAAGATGGTCGAGGACTTGAGCAGCTTGCCATCGGTGGTTTTGGTGAGGTATGGCTCGCGGTCGTGTACGTCGGTGGCGCCCTCGTGCATGGACTCAAACACGATATGGCTGGGGCCGTCACCCAGTTTGCGCCCGCTGACGTGGCCGTTTTCGATCACTACGATGGAGTGGTCCACGTCCTCGGTCTCCAGATCGTGGACGACGACTTCGCAGTTGGGGCCAAATTGGAGCGCCAGACCGTGTGCGAGGCGCTTGTAAAACTCAATCTGTGCGGGGGTCATGGGTACCTTCCTAAAAATTAGTTTGGGCTCACTGTGCCATAAACCACACATGACCGCAAACAAATCCATCAACAAGGCAATTCATGACCGTTCGGCGGCGAAAAAGTACCGATTACGGCAACAAACAATTCGTTAGATATACCAATCAAAAAGTGTGATAGAACATTACTAACAAACTTTTTGTTTGGCATCCACATAAAAGTTCAGTCGTGTGAATGGGATCGGGCTGAAACGCGTATGCGGGGGCCGGCAAGAGAGGACTTAAGGAGTTCACCGTATGGCCGATAAGATCCAGTGGGCGAGCAACACGATGCCCAAGAGCGATGACAAGCACTTGGGAATCATGAGTCTCGACCACGTGAAGAAGGCCCGTGCCTTCCACCAGTCGTTCCCCCAGTACACCGTCACTCCGCTTGCCCGCCTGGACGGCCAGGCCGCGCGCCTGGGCCTGTCCAACCTGTGCGTTAAGGACGAGAGCTATCGCTTTGGCCTCAACGCCTTTAAGGTTCTGGGCGGATCGTTTGCCATGGCCAACTACATTGCCGACGAGACCGGCAAGGACGTTGCCGAGTGCACCTTCGATTACCTGACCTCCGATCAGCTTGCCAAGGACTTTGGCCAGGCCACCTTCTTTACCGCTACCGACGGCAATCATGGCCGCGGCGTGGCATGGGCTGCCAACAAGCTGGGCCAGAAGGCCGTCGTTCACATGCCCAAGGGTTCCACCAAGCCCCGCTTCGATAACATCGCCGCCGAGGGCGCAACGGTGACCATCGAAGAGGTCAACTACGACGAGTGCGTGCGCATGGCCGCCGCCGAGGCCGACGCCTGCGAGCGCGGCGTCATCGTTCAGGACACCGCCTGGGAGGGCTACGAGAAGATCCCGTCTTGGATCATGGAGGGCTACGGCACCATGGCTTCTGAGGCTGCCGAGCAGCTGCGCGAGATGGCCATCAACCGCCCGACGCACGTGTTTGTCCAGGCTGGCGTGGGTTCGCTCGCCGGCGCCGTGGTGGGCTACTTCACCAACCTGTATCCCGATAACCCGCCCACCTTCGTCGTGGTCGAGTGCGCTCCGGCCGCCTGCCTGTACAAGGGCGCTGCCGCCGGCGACGGCGATCCGCGTATCGTGGACGGTGACATGCCCTCCATCATGGCCGGTCTGTGCTGCGGCGAGCCCAACATCCTGGGCTGGGATATCCTGCGCAACCATGCCACCGCCTTCGTGTCCTGCCCCGACTGGGTCACCGCTCGCGGCATGCGCACCCTGGGCGCTCCCGAGAAGGGCGACCCGCGCGTCATCTCCGGCGAGTCCGGCGCTGTGACCACCGGTCTGGTCGAGACTCTCATGCTCGATCCCGAGTACGCCGAGCTCAAGGAACTCATCGGCCTGGACAAGACGAGCTCCGTGCTCTGCTTCTCCACCGAGGGCGACACGGATCCGGATCAGTACCGTCGCATCGTCTGGGAGGGCGAGTATCCGACCTGCTAGCGAGCCTAACCTGTCCGGGCGGCGGAGCATATGTTTACTCCCTGCTCGAACAGTCCTGCTCGCACGGAGAGCACATTAAGTGCTCTCCGGCTCGTGCGGAACTCGCGACGGAGCAAACATGTGCTCCGCCACCCTACGTTTACTTGCTTGCCGGGTACTCGACCTCACGCTGCTTGGCACAAGTGATCTATCTGAAATATCTACCTGTAGGTAAACCCTTGTAGAAAGGTTGACTGTTATGACTAAAGAACTCGATTTCGACGCTATCAAGGCTGCTGCTGAGTCTCATCGTGCTGATATGACTCGCTTCCTGCGCGCTATGATCTCCCATCCCTCTGAGTCCTGCGAGGAGGGTGAGGTTGTTGCTTGCATCAAGGCCGAGATGGAGAACCTTGGCTATGACGAGGTCAAGGTCGACGGCCTGGGCAACGTTATGGGCTTTATGGGCGAGGGCGACAAGATCATCGCCATCGACTCCCACATCGACACCGTCGGCATCGGCAACATCGATAACTGGGATGCCGATCCCTATGAGGGCTACGAGACCGACGAGATCATCTACGGCCGCGGCGGCTCCGACCAGGAGGGCGGCATGGCTTCTGCTACCTACGCTGCCAAGATGATGAAGGACATGGGCCTCATCCCCGAGGGCTACAAGATCATGGTCGTCGGTACCGTCCAGGAAGAGGACTGCGACGGCATGTGCTGGCAGTACATCTACAACAAGGACGGCATTAAGCCCGAGTTCGTCATTTCCACCGAGCCCACCGACGGTGGCATCTATCGCGGTCACCGCGGCCGCATGGAGATCCGCGTCGACGTTCACGGCACCTCCTGCCACGGCTCCGCTCCCGACCGCGGCGACAACGCCATCTACAAGATGGCCGACATCATCGCCGACGTCCGCGCCCTCAACAACAACGGCTGCGACGAGTCGACCGACATCAAGGGTCTCGTCAAGATGCTCGACCCCAAGTACAATCCCGAGCACTTCGAGGATGCCCGCTTCCTGGGCCGCGGCACCTGCACCGTCAGCCAGATCTTCTACACCTCTCCCTCCCGCCGTTGCGCCGTGGCCGACTCCTGCGCCATCTCCATCGACCGTCGCATGACCGCCGGTGAAACCTGGGAGTCCTGCCTGGACGAGATCCGTAACCTGCCGGCCGCCAAGAAGTACGGCGACGACGTGAAGGTCTCCATGTACATGTACGACCGTCCGTCCTGGACCGGCGAGGTCTACGAGACCGAGGCTTACTTCCCCACGTGGATCAACAAGGAGACCGCTCCGCACGTCAAGGCCCTCGTCGACGCCCACAAGGCCATGTTTGGTGACGAGCGCATCGGCTGCGAGCCCAGCATGGACAAGCGCACCGGTCGTCCGCTGTGCGACAAGTGGACCTTCTCCACGAACTGCGTTTCCATCCAGGGCCGCTACGGCATCCCCTGCGTGGGCTTTGGCCCGGGTGCCGAGTCTCAGGCTCACGCTCCCAACGAGGTCACCTACAAGGACGACCTGGTCACCGCTGCCGCCATGTACGTGGCTGCCCTGAACCTCTACGATCCGAGCCAGGCCGATGGCGACGCCACCGTGTTCCGTGCCGGTCTGACCAACAACAAGATTGACTAGTCCCATTCCTCGATTTTGTTGAGCCGGGGGCCGCTCGTGTCCCCGGCACCCCCTGTTGACTTGGGGCCCGCGGTCGTTATCTCCCATGCTTCCTCAACGGTGGCGGGTCCTCGTCATGGTGCTCTGCATGTTCTAGCCACACGCGCATGTCGGAGCACATCTACTCATTGCGATCGTTGCATCTTTAGAAAGGACATTTCCATGGACGCTAAGTTTACCGAGCTCGTCGAGCAGCTGAACGGCCTCGATTTTAAGGGTATGTACGGCAGCGACTTCCTGCACACCTGGGACAAGACCACCGATGAGCTCAAGGCTCTCTACATCGTCGCCGACGCCCTGCGCGAGCTGCGTGAGAACAACGTTTCGTCCAAGATTTTCGACTCCGGTCTTGCCGTCTCCCTGTTCCGCGACAACTCCACCCGTACGCGCTTCTCCTTCTCTAAGGCCGCCAACCTGCTCGGCCTTGAGCTGCAGGACCTGGACGAGAAGAAGTCCCAGATCGCCCACGGCGAGACCGTCCGCGAGACCGCTACCATGATCTCCTTTATGGCCGACGTCATCGGCATCCGCGATGACATGTACATCGGCAAGGGCGATGCCTACATGGCCGAGGTCTCCGAGTCTGTCCAGCAGGCCTACGAGGACGGCGTTCTGGATCACCGTCCCACACTCATCTCCCTGCAGTCCGATTCCGACCACCCCACGCAGTCCTCTGCCGACATGCTCTACCTCATCAACGAGTTTGGCGGCCTTGAGAACCTCAAGGGCAAGAAGGTTGCCGTCACCTGGGCCTATTCGCCCTCTTACGGCAAGCCGCTGTCCTGCCCGCAGTCGCTGATCAGCCTGCTGCCCCGCTTTGGCATGGACGTCACCCTGGCTCACCCCGAGGGCTACGACCTCATGCCCGAGGTCGTCGAGCGCGCCAAGGGCTATGCCGCCGAGTCCGGCACCACCTTTAAGCAGGTCAACACCATGGCCGAGGCCTTCGAGGGCGCCGACATCGTGATCCCCAAGAGCTGGGCTCCGTATGCCGCCATGGAGAAGCGCACCAACCTGTACGCCGAGGGCGACGACGCCGGCATTGCTGCGCTCGAGAAGGAGCTGCTCGCCCAGAACGCCACCCATCAGGATTGGTGCTCCACGACCGAGCTCATGGAGAAGACTGCCAACGGCCAGGACACCATCTTTATGCACCCGCTGCCCGCCGACATCTCCGGTGTCTCCTGCGAGCACGGCGAGGTCAACGCCGACGTCTTCGACATGCACCGCGTGGGCATGTACAAGGAGGCCAGCTACAAGCCGTACGCCATCGCAGCCATGATGTTCCTGCAGAAGGTTGCCGATCCCGCCGCTACCCTCAAGGCCCTCGACGAGCGCAACACCGCCCGTTGGCTCCAGGCCTAAAGCCGGGTTGAGGTAAGCCATGTAAAGGGGGCGCTCTGCCAACCGGCGGGGTGCCCCTTTTTGCATCGCGGGCGTGCGGGATAAGCGCTTTCGATGTAGATGCCCGCGGCGCGAGTTATGGGTACGATGGTTTCAGGGGAGGTATCACCATGAAACTTGGATGCGTCATTATGGCTTCGGGCGAGGGCAAGCGGTTTGGCTCTAACAAGATGCTTGCCGATATCTATGGCGAGCCGCTGATTGCCCGGACCATCGATTCGGTTCCCCGGGGCTTTGACGTCGTGGTTTCGACGCGTTGGCCCGAGGTCGCCCAGATTTGCGAGGACAAGCATTGCCCGTGCGTGCTGCACGATGGCGAGCTGCGCAGCGAAAGCGTCCGTGCGGGCCTTTCGTGGGGAGTCGAACGCAACTGGAAAGGTTGCCTCTTTTTGCCGGGCGACCAGCCGCTCGTGAGTTCGGATTCTTTTGAGGCCATGGTTCGCACGTTTGATGAGCGTGGCCGCAAGCATCCGGTGCGTCTTGCGTGCAACGGTGAGCCTTCGAGCCCGGTGCTCTTTCCGGCGGAACTGTTCGATGCACTCATGTGTCTTGAGGGCAAGGACGGCGGCGGTTCGATCCTCAAGGACCGTACCGACGTGGTGCTGGTCGAGGCGCGTGCCTACGAGCTGTGGGACGTCGATACCGCCAAGGGACAGCAACGCATAACGGAGCATATCGCCGCCTGCTCGTATTTTGATCGCGTGGCCAACTGCATCAATCAATAAGGAGCAATTATGATCATCATCAAAAACGGCGCGCTCGTGACGCCCCAGGGGCTTCGCCGCGCCGATCTTGCCATGGAGGGCGATAAGATTGTGCGGATTGCCGCGGCAATCGAGCCGGGCGAGGGCGATACCGTCCAGGACGCCGTGGGCTGCTGGGTGTTTCCCGGCTTTATCGACGGCCACACGCACATGCAGTGCTGGACTGGCATGGATTGGACGGCAGATAGCTTTGAGACCGGTACGCGTGCGGCTGCCTGCGGCGGTACGACGACCATTGTGGACTACGCGACGGCCGATCGCGGCGTGACCATGCCCGATGCCCTTGCCGAGTGGCATCGCCGCGCCGACGGAACCTGCACGGCAAACTACGCTTTTCATATGGCGCTCGCCGAGTGGAATGAGCGCAACCGCGCCGATCTTTCGGCCATGCGTGAGGCGGGCGTATCGTCGTTTAAGACCTACTTTGCCTACGACCACCTGCGCCTGGACGATGCCGAGACGCTCGAGGTGCTCGAGGAGCTCAAGCGTATTGGCGGCATACTGTGCGTGCATTGCGAGAACGGCACGTTGGTCAACGCGCTGCAGAAGCGCGTGTTTGAGCAGAGGATTCATGGGCCCGAGGGCCATGCGCTCAGCCGTCCGGACGTGTGTGAGGCCGAGGCCGTGAGCCGCCTGCTGTATCTGGCTCACTTGGCCGGGGACGCTCCGGTCAACGTGGTGCACCTTTCGACCAAGCTGGGGCTCGAGGCCATCCGTGCTGCCAAAGCGCGCGGGCAGAAGAATATCTATGTCGAGACCTGCCCTCAGTATCTGATGCTCGACGACACCTGCTATCTGGAGCAGGGCGAGGACGGCTTTGCGGGCGCCAAGTACGTGATGAGCCCGCCGCTGCGCCATGCCGGTGACCGTGCCGCGCTGCGCGAGGCGCTTGTGGCCGGCGAGATCGATACTATTGCAACCGATCATTGCAGCTTTAACCTGCACGGGCAAAAGGACCGCGGGCGCGACGATTTCCGCGCGATTCCCAACGGCGGGCCCGGCGTGGAGCATCGTCCCGTCGCGATTGCCACGAGCTTTGAGGGCCAGCTGGGCCCCGAGGACCTCTGCCGCTTGATGAGCGAGAACCCGGCGCGCGTTTTTGGCATGTATCCGCGCAAGGGCTGTCTTGCCGAGGGTGCCGATGCCGACGTGTGCGTGTGGGATCCTTGCGCGCGTTGGACGATCAGCGCCGCGACGCAGCATCAGGCCGTGGACTACACGCCGCTCGAGGGTTTTGAGGCACATGGCCGCGCCAAGGCCGTGTTTGTGAACGGCGTGCTGGTGGCGCGCGACGGCGAGCCCACCGGAGCTCAGCCCGGTCGCTACGTGCCCCGCTAACAGGAAGATCACCGGATTCCCCTCCGCAGTTGCGGTGAAATACGGACTGTTTGCGGCCGTTTGGCGGCCAAACAGTCCGTATTTCACCGCAACTGACGAGATGGGGCCGGCTACTTGAGGCTGCTGGCGACGACGGGGCGGCCGAGGGCTGTCTCGAAGCGACCTGCCATCGTTGGGTCGGCAAGCGTGTCGACTTGGTTGAGCATGATGCGGGCATTGTTGAGGTTCAGCATCTGCAGCTCGGCATTGAGCACCTGGGCGACGCGCTCGGGCGTGGCGATGTCGGTGAGCTCGCAGCCGCAACGCTCGCAAAAGAGCTCGGGGCGGTGGACGGCTTCGTTGATGGGCTTGCTGAGTCCCGAGGCGCCGACGAGCCAGATGACGTTGGCCGTGCCGGCGGGAACGACCGGCTCCCACGGGGCGTGCGCTTTGAGTGGGAGCCGCTTGCTGCCGTCCGCCTCGGCCAGGACGTAGTCAAAGCGCTGCGCCAGCTGGTCGAGCGGCTCGGCAGGGGAGGAGAGCTTGCCCGTCTCCGGGTCCAAGACGCCTGCCTGGCAGATGCCTCCGCGTGCAAGGCCCGCGCAGGCCTTGCAGGTGCAACCGGGGACATGCGAGGCGCCCGGCTTCCAAGGCGCGGCGTCCAGGCGACGGCTCGACCCGTCCCATGGCACGCCGGCGACGGGGAACATATGCGTGGTGGTGCAGAGGAGCACGCGGCCGCCAGCGCGCATAAGCTCAAGGCCCAGCGTCTTTAGCAAGGTCGACTTGCCGCCGCTGCCGATAATCGCGGTAATGCCCGGCTCGATCCTGAGCGCCGAGGCAAGATTGCCGCTAACCGTTTCCATCTGTTCACCGCCGTATAATACTGTGATAATAAATAATCATCAGAGTAGCGGTCGAACCGCTTTTGCTCTGCTCAAACCGTAGCACAGGGAGGTGCCTCGGGAATGCTCGTTTATGTTCGCGGCGCCGGCGATATCGCCACGGGCGTCGCCGCTCGCTTGGTGCGCGCCGGCGTGTCGGTCGTCATGGCCGATATCGCGGTCCCCACGTGCATCCGTCGCACAATCAGTTTTTGCGAGGCCATTCGCTTGGTCGAGGTCCAGGTCGAGGGCATTCGCGCCCGCTTGGCGCAGACGTCGGCCGAGGCGCTTGAGATTACCGAGGCGGGGGATGTCGCCGTGGTGGTGGACCCCCAGGCACAGATGCTCGACGAACTGAAGCCCGCGGCTGTGGTCGACGCGATTCTGGCCAAGCGCAATCTGGGTACCACGCGCGACATGGCTCCTGCCGTCATTGCAGTAGGGCCGGGCTTTACCGCGCCGGTTGATTGCGACGCCGTGGTCGAGACCATGCGCGGGCATTTCCTGGGCCGTGTCATTACCCAAGGTTCACCCCAGCCCAACACGGGCGTGCCGGGCATTATCGCTGGCTATGGCAAAGAGCGTGTTATCCACAGCCCCGCCGCCGGCGTGTTTCGGTCCGACCGCGCAATCGGCGACATCGTGCGCGCCGGAGACGTGATTGGCTACGCGGGCGATACGCCCATGCGCACGCAGATCGATGGCTGTCTGCGCGGGCTTTTGGCGAACGGCGTGCAGGTGACCGAGGGCTTTAAATGCGCCGATGTCGATCCGCGCGGCGATGCCAGCTATATCAACTACATTTCGGACAAGGCGACGTCGGTCGGCGGCGGCGTGCTCGAGGCACTCGCTATGCTCACCGATATCTTTAGAGGATAGAAGGCGGCAATGGAAAAGCTCGATGTTGTGAATGCGGCGCTTGCCGCCCTGCGTGCTGGCGAGACGTGCGAGCTCGTGGTCGTGGCCGGCACGGCGGGGTCGTCGCCGCGCGGCGTGGGCGCCTGGATGGTCGTCTTTGCCGACGGTAGCCAGGCGGGCACCATCGGCGGCGGCAAGATCGAGCTCTTTGCGCTGGACGAGGCGCGAGAGCTGCTGGCCGCGGGGCAATCGCGTCTAGTCCGCTACACCATGGGCGGCGAGAACTCCGATACCGGCATGATCTGCGGCGGAGCCATCTGCCTGTGCTATCTGCATCTGGATGCGACCCAGGCACCGTTGTTCCAGGAAATTGCCGACATCTTGGTCTATCGACGCATCGGCGACTTCGTCATCGACTTTGAGCCGTTTATCGCGAGCGCGCTCGAGGGCGATGTGGCCGAGTACCATGGCGAGGAATCGCGCCGCACCATTGCGGGCTGCCCCGGGCTTTCGCTGGTGGAGGAGGGGAGTAGGGTCACCTACACCAACGCGGCCTCCGAGATTCCCGCGGCGCACGTCGAGACGCTCTGCCCCGAGGGCCTGACCTACATCTTTGGCTGCGGACACGTGGGCGCCGCGACGGCGCGCGTGCTCACGGCGGCGGGCTTTGCCGTCGTGGCCTGCGATGACCGCCCCGGCACGTTGACGCCCGAATGGGTGCCCGGTGTCTACGATCGTCGCCTGGTCGATTACAAGAACCTGAGCGAGCAGTGCCCCATCGGTCCGCGCGACTTGGTGGTCGTCGCCACGGCGGGTCACAAATCTGATCTCGACGTGGTGATTCAGGCTATGCGTGCCAAACCCGTCTATCTGGGTTGCTTGGGCTCGCGCCGCAAGACGGCCTTTGTGCGCGCCCGTCTGGAGCAGGAAGGCTTTACGCAGGACCAGATCGACGAGCTGCACCTTCCGATCGGCGTTGCCATCGAGGCCGAGGACCCCGAGGAGATCGCCATCTCCATCGCCGCCGAGATGATCCACCTGCGCCGCACCAAACTCGTCCCCCGCAAGCGCTAATCGCATCCCCACCAATAAGTTGCGGTGAAATACGGATTGTTTAAGCCTGTTAGGCCGCCAAACAGTCCCTATTTCACCGTAACTACTTTTTGGGATCCATTTGTGCGGGGGAGTTGTGGAGTTGTGCAGGCAGACGAGGTTTTTCTGGAAATACGCTCCCGATGCGCGTATAGTACCGATTGTTTTGTCGGCTCCTGCTGCGTCGAGTCCAAACCGCAAAATGCCATGAGCGGCGCGGATGCAGCCAGGAGGCACGAGGACAACCCATCGTGGCCACGCCCCGTGCTTAAAACCCCAAGAAGGAGTGAACAATGGCAGAAGAGAAGTATGTGCCGCGTCTGAAGACCAAGTACAACAACGAGGTCAAGCAGCAGCTTCAGGACAAGTTCCAGTACGAGAACGTCATGATGATCCCCAAGTTTGAGAAGATCGTCGTGAACATGGGTGTCGGCGAGGCCGCTACCGATTCCAAGGCCATCGACGGTGCCGTGCGCGACCTGCGCGCCATCACCGGCCCCCAGCCGATGATCACCCGTGCCCGCAAGTCCATCGCTACCTTCCGCCTGCGCGCTGGTATGCCGATCGGCTGCAAGGTTACCCTGCGTGGCGACCGTATGTGGGAGTTCTTCGATCGTCTGACCTCCGTCGCGATCCCCCGTATCCGCGACTTCCGCGGCATCTCCGCCAAGAGCTTCGACGGCCGTGGTAACTTCTCCATGGGCGTCACCGAGCAGCTCATCTTCCCCGAGATCGACTTCGATTCCGTCGATCACCAGCGCGGTATGGACATCACTTTCGTGACCACCGCCAATACCGATGAGGAGGCCAAGGCCCTTCTGGACGCCTTCGGTTTCCCGTTCAAGAAATAGGTTCACCTGCCCTATAAGCGCCGTTCCTACAAGGGGGCGGCGCTTGGGGCGAACAATACTCTATGTGAGGAGGATATAAGTGGCTAAGACATCGATGATCGTCAAGTGCAATCGCAAGCAGAAGTTCTCTACTCGTGAGTACACGCGCTGCCAGCGCTGCGGCCGTCCGCACTCTGTGTACCGCAAGTTCGGCCTGTGCCGTGTCTGCTTCCGCGAGCTTGCACTCAAGGGCGAGCTTCCCGGCGTTAAGAAGGCCAGCTGGTAAGTCACTACCAGCGTTTCAAGCATCAGTTTGGAACAGGGAAAACGCGCTAAAAAGGCTTTGCCGTTAAGGGCGGCGAAGAACCAAGAGCACGTGTTCATCAAGAACGAAGGAGAATCTGTATGAACCTTACAGACCCGATCGCAGATATGCTTACGCGCATCCGTAACGCTAACTCTGTGAACAAGGCCACGGTCTCCATGCCGAGCAGCAAGAAGCTCGTCGAGATCGCTCGTGTTCTGCACGAGGAGGGCTACATCGAGGGCTACGATGTCGAGGACACCGTTCCCCAGAAGACTCTGCACATCACGCTTAAGTATGGTCCCAAGAAGGCTAAGGTCATCAACGGCATCCGCCGCATTTCCAAGCCGGGCCTGCGTAAGTACACCGGCGTTGCCGACATGCCCCGCGTCCGCGGTGGCCTTGGTACCGCCATTATTTCCACCAGCCATGGCGTCATGACCGACCGCGATGCTCGCAAGCACAACGTCGGCGGCGAGATCATCGCTTACGTCTGGTAATTCGCTCGGTAGGTAGAAGGAAAGGAGATCACCGTGTCTCGTATCGGTAATAAGCCTGTCCAGATTCCCGCCGGAGTCGAAGTGGCAGTCAACGGCAACAACGTTGTCGTCAAGGGCCCCAAGGGCCAGCTCGAGCTCGATGTCTTTGAGAAGCTCGCTATCAACGTCGAGGACAACGTCCTCACCGTTTCCCGTCCCGACGACGAGCGTGAGACCCGTGCCCGCCACGGCCTCACCCGCGCCCTCATCCACAACATGGTTGTTGGCGTTTCCGAGGGCTTCGAGAAGAAGCTTGAGCTCGCCGGCGTCGGTTACCGCGTGCAGCAGAAGGGCAAGAACCTCGAGTTCTCCCTGGGCTTCTCGCACCCCGTGATCGTCGAGGCTCCTGAGGGCATCACCTTCGAGGTTCCCGACAACACCCACGTGAACGTCAAGGGTATCAACAAGCAGCAGGTCGGTCAGATCGCCGCTGAGATCCGCGGCCATCGTCCTCCCGAGCCTTACAAGGGCAAGGGTATCCACTACGTTGGCGAGCACATCCGCCGCAAGCTGGGTAAGGCCGCCAAGTAGTCGTAACCGACTCACTCGCATAAGACCAGCACCCCGTCAGGTGCTGGCAAGATCAACCTTTTTAGGAGTTTACGTATGAACAAGCATAAGGCGAAGCTGGAAGGCCTCAAGCGTCGTCAGCGTCGTGTTCGCGGCAAGGTCTCGGGTACCTCCGAGCGTCCGCGTCTTCGCGTGACCCGTACTAACGCCAACATCTATGCCCAGATCATCGACGACAGCAAGGGCTCCAGCCTGACGCTCGTCTCTGCCTCGACCCTCGAGGCCGAGTTCAAGGGCACCCACACCTCGAACAAGGAGGCTGCGGAGAAGGTCGGTCAGCTCGTTGGCAAGCGCGCCATCGAGGCCGGCATCACCAAGGTCGCCTTCGATCGCGGTGGCCGTATCTACCATGGCCGCGTCAAGGCCCTCGCCGACGGTGCTCGTGCCGCCGGTCTCGAGTTCTAGGAGGTATGTAGCACATGGCTCGTAATCAGAAGCAGCAGCGCGAGGCCTCCGAGTTCGAGGAGCGCGTCGTTTACATCAACCGCGTGTCGAAGACCGTCAAGGGTGGTCGTCGCATGAGCCTCGTCGCTCTCGTCGTCGTTGGCGACGGCAAGGGCAACGTCGGCGTTGGCATGGGCAAGTCCGCTGAGGTGCCCATGGCCATCTCCAAGGCATCTCTCGATGCCAAGAAGAACATGTTCCACGTGCCGGTGACCGAGCAGGGTACCATCCCGCACGAGGTTCTCGGCCACTTTGGTGCCGGCCGCATCATCATCAAGCCCGCTGTCGAGGGTACCGGCGTTATCGCCGGCGGCGCTGTGCGTCCCCTCTTTGAGCTTGCTGGCATCAAGAACGTCCTGTCCAAGTCCCTCGGTACCGACAACGGCCTCAACATCATCAAGGCTGCCGTCGAGGGCCTCAAGGAGCTCTCCAGCCCTGAGGACGTCGCGGCTCGCCGTGGCCTGACGGTCTCCGAGATGTTCGTCGGTAAGGAGAACTAAGCATGGCTGACACCATCAAGATCAAGCAGGTCCGCAGCACCAACGGTTGCAAGCAGGACCAGGTCCGTACTGTCCGTGCCCTCGGTCTCCACAGGATCCGCGAGGTTCGCGAGATTGCTGACAACGAGTCCGTCCGCGGCATGATCTTCAAGGTCAAGCACCTTGTCGAGATTGTAGAGGAGTAGCAAATGCAGCTTCACGATCTTACTCCCGCGCCCGGTTCCACCAAGAACCGCAAGCGCGTCGGCCGTGGCAATTCTTCGGGTCACGGCACCACTTCTGGCCGCGGCCAGAAGGGCCAGGGTTCCCGCTCTGGCGGCACCAAGGGTGCCGGCTTCGAGGGTGGCCAGACTCCGCTGGCTATGCGCCTGCCCAAGCTTCCGGGCTTCCGCAACCCCCGTCGTATCGAGTACACCGCTGTTAACGTTGAGCGTCTCGAGCGCAAGTTCGAGGACGGCGCTGTGATCGACGGTGCCGCTCTTAAGGCCGCTCGCATCACCAAGAGCGAGTTCGAGCCCGTCAAGGTGCTCGGCAATGGTGAGCTCACCAAGAAGTTCACGGTCAAGGTCGACAAGGTCAGCGCTTCTGCGCAGGCCAAGATCGAGGCCGCCGGCGGAAAGGTCGAGCTGCCGTGCTAAATGGTCTTAAGAATGCTTTCCGCATCAAAGAATTGCGCGAAAAGATTCTTTTTACCATAGCTATGCTCGTCGTGTACCGCATTGGTGCGCACGTTCCTGTGCCCGGCATTCCCTTCCAGGGGATGCTGGGCCTTTTCTCGACCGATAACAATTCGGTCGCCGCAGGTGCTATGGCCCTCCTGAATCTTTTCTCTGGCGGCGCGTTGAGCTATGTGTCGGTGTTTTCGCTGGGCATCATGCCTTACATCACCAGCTCGATCATCCTCCAGATGCTCCAGGCCGTTGTGCCTTCCCTGCATGAGCTTGCCCGCGAGGGCGAGGTCGGTCAGACCAAGATTACGCAGTATTCGCGTTACCTCACCCTGGCTCTGGCAATCCTCAACTCCGTGGGTTACCTCTTCCTCTTTAAGAGCTTCGGCATCAGCTTTAATGGTGCCGGCGCTCCCGAGATCATCTTCGACCTCATGATCGTCGGCACGCTCACCGCGGGCGCCATGCTGATCATGTGGATTGGTGAGCTCATCACCCAGCGCGGTATCGGCAATGGCATGTCGCTGATCATCTTTGCGAACATCATGGCCGGTCTGCCGCAGGCTATCTTCTCCAGCACCGAGGGCAATGCCGGTGGCATCATCACCATGGTGATCATCTGCGCCATCATCCTGCTGGTTATCCCGCTGATTGTTTTCCTTGAGCGCGGCCAGCGCCGCATCCCGGTCTCCTACGCTAAGCGCGTCGTGGGCCGTCGCATGATGGGTGGCCAGACCACCTACCTGCCCATCAAGGTCAACACCGCGGGCGTCGTGCCGATCATCTTCGCTTCGGCGCTGCTGTACTTCCCGGCCCAGATTGCCGTGTTCTTCCCCGGCATCGGCTGGATCCAGGCAGTTGCCTCCGCGCTTTCGACCGGTTGGCTCAACTGGGTGCTTAACGTTGTCCTCATCGTGTTCTTCGCGTACTTCTACACCTCCATGGTGTTCAACCCCGATGACACGGCCGACAACCTTAAGAAGCAGGGCGGCTTTATTCCGGGCGTCCGTCCGGGCAGGGCTACCGCGGCCTACATCAAGAACGCGCTCAACAAGATTACGCTTCCCAGCGCTGTCTTTTTGGCGCTCATCGCCATCGTGCCTTCGATCATCTTCTCTTTCACGGGTAACCATCTGATCCAGGCATTTGGCGGCACGTCCATCCTCATCATGGTCGGCGTCGTGCTCGACACGGTCGATAAGCTCGAAGGCCAGATCAAGATGTATGATTACGATGGATTCTTTAAATAGGCTAGAGGAGGATTGCTCATGAACCTCGTATTGCTCGGAGCTCCGGGTGCCGGTAAGGGCACCGTCGCACAGGAGCTCGTCGCCGAGTTCGGCGTCGCTCACATTTCCACGGGCGACCTGCTGCGTGCTGCCGTCAAGGGTGGCACCGAGCTTGGTATTCAGGCTAAGAAGTACATGGACGCCGGCGAGCTCGTTCCCGACCAGCTCGTGATCGACCTTGTCAAGGAGCGCCTTGCCGCCGATGACGCCCAGCAGGGCTTCATTCTCGATGGCTTCCCGCGCAACACCGCTCAGGCTGTGACGCTCGATTCCGAGCTCTCCGCCATGGGTCGCGAGATCGACTGCGCCCTTCTGGTCGACGTGGCCCCCGAGGTCATCATCGACCGTCTGTCTTCGCGTCGCACCTGCCGCGCCTGCGGTTACACCGGCACCGCTGCCGATGCTACCTGCCCCAAGTGTGGTGGCGAGATGTATCAGCGCGACGACGACAAGCCCGAGACCATTAAGAACCGTCTCGACGTCTACGAGAAGTCCACGAGCCCGCTCGTCGACTACTATCGTGGCCAGGGTCTGCTCAAGTCGGTCAACGGTGACCAGCCTCGCGAGACCGTGTACGGGGATGTCAAAGAGGCTCTCGGTCTATGATCAAGATTAAGTCTGCAACGCAAATCGAGCAGATGAAGAAGGCAGGAGCGCTATCTAAGATGGCGCTCCGCCACGTTGGAGCCATGGTGCGTCCCGGCGTTTCGACTTTTGAGCTCGATCAGCTCGCGGAGCAGATTATCCGCATGCATGGCGGCACCCCGGCCTTTAAGGGTTACGGCGGGTTCCCGGGGACCATTTGCGCATCGATCAACGATGCCGTGGTACACGGTATTCCCAACCCCGACATGATCCTGCGCGATGGCGATATCATCTCCATCGATACGGGAGCCGTTGTCGACGGTTGGGTCGGCGATAACGCTTGGACGTTTTTCGTCGGCACGCCCACGCCCGAAGCCAAGGCTTTGTGCGAGATTACGCGCGATTGCCTTAAGGCTGCCATCGAGCAGGCTGTTCCCGGTAACCATATCGGGGACGTCGGTTATGCCGTTCAGTCCCTCGCTGAGTCTCACGGTTACGGCGTGCTTCGCGATTATGTGGGCCATGGCATCGGCCGCGTGATGCACGAGGACCCCAACGTTCCTAACTATGGAAAGAAGGGGAGGGGCGTTCGCCTCCAGGCCGGCATGGTCATTGCCATCGAGCCGATGGTTACGATGGGTTCCAACCATGTGAGCACGGGCTCCGACGGTTGGATTGTTACGACCAACGACCACCTGCCCGCCGCGCACTACGAGAACACCGTCGCCATTACCAATGACGGTCCGGTGATTCTCACCACGGATGCCCAAGGTGCTTGGTGTTCGCTCCAAGGCGGAGAAATGTAACAAGTTCCACTTAGTTGTGGAGCCATTACGAAGTTATTACGATGCGTGCATACGTGTTGTAGAATACTCAATCGCTGTCGTTTTCTAGAGAAAGATGATTGCTTGTGAAGAAGGAAGACGCAATTGAGCTCGAGGGTACGGTAAAGGAACCGTTGCCCAACGCCATGTTTAAGGTCGAGCTCGAGAACGGTCATTCGGTTCTGTGCAACATTTCTGGCAAGATCCGAATGAATTACATCCGTATTCTCCCCGGTGACAGGGTTGTCGTGGAGCTTTCCCCGTACGACCTGACCCGCGGCCGCATCACCTATCGCTACAAATAGCGGCACGCATACACGCACTCCATTTCCGACTGCAGGCTTAGCTCAACCTACGGTCGGATTGTGCGTGAAGACCAGCCATAGTTTTAAACGCCTGCGGCTGGGCGAGTAGATAGTAGGGAAGTAGTTTGAGCGCTACCGAAAGGAAGAACGATGAAGGTACGTCCTTCGGTCAAGAAGATGTGCGATAAGTGCAAAATCATTAGGCGCCATGGCAAGGTCCTCGTCATTTGCGAGAACCCCCGTCATAAGCAGCGTCAGGGTTAAGAGAGGAGACTACGTTGGCCCGTATTAATGGTGTCGACCTCCCGCGTGAGAAGCGCGTTGAGATCGGTCTGACCTACATTTACGGCATCGGCCGCACCACTGCGACGAAGATTTGCGTCGAGTGCAACGTTAACGTGGATACGCGCGTTAAGGACCTCACCGAGGATGAGGTTAACGCCATCCGCGATTATATCGACAAGAACCAGATCATGGTTGAGGGCGACCTCCGCCGTGAGCGCAACCAGAACGTCAAGCGCCTTATGGACATCGGCTGCAACCGCGGCCTTCGTCACCGCAAGGGCCTCCCGGTCCGCGGCCAGCGCACCCACACTAACGCTCGTACCCGCAAGGGCCCGAAGCGTCAGATCGGTGCTAAGAAGAAGAAATAAGGAGCGCTAGATAGATGGCTACTGCTAAGAAGAACGTTCGCGCTGCCCGTCTGAAGCGCGCGGACCGTAAGAACATTTCCGTGGGCCAGGCTCACATTCGTTCTACGTTCAACAACACGATCGTTTCGATCACCGATCCCCAGGGCAACGTCATTTCCTGGAAGTCGGCTGGCCAGGTGGGCTTCAAGGGCTCCCGTAAGTCCACGCCGTTCGCTGCCCAGATGGCTGCCGAGGCTGCTGCCAAGCAGGCCATGGAGCACGGTATGAAGAAGGTTTCCGTCTTCGTCAAGGGCCCCGGCTCCGGTCGTGAGACCGCCATCCGCTCCCTCCAGGCTGCTGGCCTCGAGGTCTCGAGCATCCAGGACAAGACCCCCATTCCGCACAACGGCTGCCGCCCCAAGAAGCGTCGCCGCGTGTAACTGAAAGGATCGTATCAATATGGCAATCGACAGGACTCCTGTTCTTAAGCGCTGCCGTCAGCTCGGGATCGATCCCGCTGAGCTCGGTTACAGCAGCAAGAAGGAATCTATCCGTCAGCCCAAGCGCCGTCGCAAGGAATCTGAGTACGGCATGCAGCTGCGCGAGAAGCAGAAGGTCAAGTTCATCTATGGCGTTCTGGAGAAGCAGTTCCACGGCTACTTCAACAAGGCCCGTAAGATGAACGGCGTCACCGGTGAGAACCTCATGATCATCCTTGAGTCTCGCCTCGACAACGTTGTCTTCCGTCTTGGCTTCGCCCGCACCCGCAAAGAGGCTCGTCAGTCCGTCCGTCACGGTCACTTCACCGTGAACGGCAAGCGCGTGGACATCCCGTCCTACCGCGTCAAGGCCGGCGACGTCGTCGCTGTCGGCGAGAAGTTCCGTGACCTCCTCCCCATCAAGGAGGCCCTGATTTCCTCCGAGCGCTTTGAGGTCCCTGGCTGGCTCGAGGTCGATATCGAGAAGCTGTCTGGTAACGTGCTCGCTCTGCCGACGCGTGAGCAGATCAGCGGTGATATCAACGAGCAGCTCATCGTCGAGCTCTACTCTAAGTAGTCCATCCGGGCTGCTGAGGCTGGAGGTAATACATGTCAGAATTCATTAGGCCTCAGGTTCAGGTCGAAGAGATCAACGAGACGTCTGCTCGTGTCTCCGTCGAGCCGCTCGAGCGTGGCTACGGCGATACGCTGGGTAACTCCCTTCGTCGCGTTCTTTTGTCCTCGCTCGAGGGTGCCGCCGTCGAGGCTATTCAGATCGATGGTGCGCAGCACGAGTTCATGACCATCCCTAACATGGTCGAGGATGTCACCGACATCGTCCTGAATGTCAAGGGTCTTGTCTTCAGGGCTCTCGGCACGACCGACGAGGCGACCGCCACCATTTCGGTTGACGGCCCCTGCGAGGTCACCGGTGCGGACTTCTTTATTCCGTCCGAGTTTGAGTTGGTCAACCCCGAGCAGCACATCGCTACGCTCACCGAGGGTGGCCATCTCACCATGAGCATGCGCATCGGCTATGGCCGCGGCTATGTTTCTGGCGAGGCCAACAAGCGCGACAACGATCCCATCGGTGTGATCCACGTCGACTCGCTGTACTCGCCGGTTTCCCGTTGCGCCAAGCTCGTTGAGGCTTGCCGTGTCGGTCAGCACACCGACTACGACCGCCTTGTCCTCGAGATCGAGACCAACGGCTCCATCGCCCCGCGCGACGCCGTGGTCCAGGCTGCCAATATCATCAACCAGCATATGGCCGCCTTTATGAACCTTGCCGAGACCCCCGAGGTCGAGGAGGAGGCTTCGATCTTCGCTCCCGAGGTCACCAACGACAACGCCGAGCTGGACAAGCAGATCGAGGATCTGGATCTTTCCGTCCGTTCCTACAACTGCCTTAAGCGCGCCAGCATTCACTCGGTCCGTCAGCTCGTTGAGTTCTCGGAGAACGATCTGCTCAACATCCGTAACTTCGGTGTTAAGTCGATCGAGGAAGTGAAGGACAAGCTTGAGTCCATGGGCCTGAGCCTGAAGGCTTAATGCTTCGCATATTTGAGGAGAAACTAGACCATGCGTCATAACGTTAAGAAGGGCCTGAAGCTCGGCACCGATGCGAGCCACACCAAGGCCATGAAGAAGAGCCTTGCTAAGGCCCTCTTCGAGAACGACCGCATCAAGACCACCGAGACCCGCGCTAAGGCGCTGCGTTCGGTCGTCGATCCGATCATCACCTGGGCCAAGAAGGGCGACCTGCACTCTCGTCGTCTGGCTATCGCCAAGCTCGGCGATAAGCAGCTCGTTGCCGAGATCTTCGACAAGGCTGCCCAGGGTATGTGGCAGGACCGCAACGGCGGTTACACCCGTATCATGAAGCTCGGTAACCGTAAGGGCGACAATGCTCCCATCGTTATCATGGAGCTCGTCACCGAGCCTTGCACGCCTAAGGCCAAGAAGGCTGCTCCGGCCCCCAAGAAGGCCGCTGCTCCCAAGAAGGTCGAGGCTGCCGAGGAGGCTTCTGCTGAGGAGACCGCTGAGTAGACAATCCGTCTGCATAGGCTATATTCGAGGGGTACGTTCGCGTACCCCTCTTTTTTTGTCGAAATGCCATTGCCTGTTTGTTGGGAGCGCCCATGACCGCGCCGTCTGATTTCAATTCGATTCCTGAGCTCGATGCCACGCTCGTTTTCCGCGTGGCCTACGATGGCTCGTCCTATAGCGGCTTTGCCGAGCAGCCTGGCCAGACGACGGTTGCGGGCGAGCTGCGCCGCGCTATCGAGACGCTCCTGCGCCGTCCGATCGACCTGACGTGCGCAGGGCGCACCGATGCCGGCGTGCATGCGGTGGCGCAGTACATTAGTGTGCCCGTAACGGACGCTGAGCTTGTCTTGACGCGCCGTAGGTGGCTGAGGGCCATGGATGCCCTGCTGCCCAAAGATATCGCCATAAACGAGGTCTACAGGGCCCGTAAAGGCTTTTCTGCACGTTTTGACGCGCGTTCCCGTACGTATACGTACCGTATTGCCGATCGAGATGCGCGCCCCGTGCTGTCCCGCGGTGCCGTGTGGTGGCATCGCTATCCCTTGGATGTTGAGGCTATGTCTGCTGCCTGCCCCGCGCTGCTGGGCGAACAGGACTTTAAAAGCTTTTGCAAGGTTGCCTCGGCCGTTGGCAAGCCCACGCATCGCTGCGTGATGCGTGCCGAGTTTGGCCATGAGATTGCGTTTGGCGAGGACATCCTGACGTTTACCATCGAGGGCAATGCGTTCCTGCATTCGATGGTCCGTACGATCGTGGGCACGCTTGTCGAGATTGGCATGCATCGCCGTGAACCCGAGTGGATGCGTGAGGTCATCGATGCTTGCGACCGTACCGCTGCGGGCCCCACGGCTCCTGCCTGCGGCCTTACGTTTATGGGCGTGGATTACGATCCCGCCGAGCTCGTCGTGCTCGACTAGGGGAGGGCTCGACGCGTCGTGCGTCGACACCCGTCATCTGTGGGCTGCGCGTGTTCAACATCTGTTCTTGGCGTGCAATACAACCGGTGTCTCACTGCTTTTATTGCTGGGGTGTACCATGAACCACGGTTTGATTCATTGCTGTCGAGAGGATGGATAACTTGGTTCGACGTGGCTCGCATCCGCGACTTTCGGTGATCCTTGTGGTAGAAGGTTCGCCCAGCTATGCGATGCGTGCGCTCGAGAGTATCCAGAACCAAGACCTCTACGATTTGCAGATTGTTGTTGTCTGCCGCGATGCTGCGCCCGGTGTGCGCCATTCGCTTCAAGTTGCTGCCGACAGGGACATCCATATTGATTTGATTGACGTCGAGGACGCGAAGCGCGGTGCTTGTCTTCGTGCCGGTTTTGCTGCCTCGCGTGGCTCTCAAATCATCGCTATGAACGCCGATGAGTGGTTAGCTCCGCAGTCCCTTTCCAAGATGGTCGATATCGCGTGCGACACTGCGGCAGACATAGTGTTCCCCACGGTGTCGCTCGACCGCTATGATGCACATCGAGAGCGCCATTCGCGCGTCTTGAATGTTGCCCCTATTGTCATTGAAGACAAGTCTTCGATGGTGAGCGGGCTGTCCCAGTTGATTTTAGGCGGCCTAGTCGCTCAGACCTCTGGCGTGATGTACAGCCGCTCGCTGTTTGAGGCATGCCTTTTGTGCGACAAGGTGTTTCGCACAGTTGGGTTTATGGCGTGCGCGCTCTCGCGGGCGCAGTGCGTCTCCGGCTGCGGCGACGCTTGTTTCCACGCCGCGGCACCTAAGCTTACAGATGCCTTTGATCCCACCATGTATGCCAAGGTATCCGATGACATCCGAGCACTCGACGAGCTTGCGGACTCACTCTCGGAAGCAGATAGCGGTGGTCGGCTCAAGCTGGCAAGCCAAAAGTTCTACTTTGCCGGACTGGTCGCCTGCATCGAGAATTTGTGCCTGAGCCCGCATGGGTTGTCGTCAATCGAGCGTTCCGCCCGCATGCGTGATATGCTCGATGCGCCTCGAACCCGTCAGATGGTCGCCGCGCTCAAGGACAACCATCGGGGACTGGGTCTGTTGTTTGGGCCGATTGCCAGCGCCAAGCCCGCGCGCTGCGTGATGTGTACGCATCTGGCAGCTTTTCTTAACCGGACGGGCGCAAAAACCGCCTAAACGGCTCATTACGAAACAAACTTGCATAGAATTGTTTCGAAATGCGTTCTTATACACAAAAGCCTTCAAATAGCGTTAAACTATTCAATCACTGATTGATTGTCTCCGCCATCTTTTGGAGAGAGGGTTTGTATGGCTAAAAAACGCAATGGGCGCCAGGATGCCATTAGAGATATTGTGCGCAATAAGGACGTCCGTACGCAGCGCGTGCTGGTCGATGAGCTCCGTGCTATGGGCTTTGATTGCACGCAGGCGACTGTCTCTCGCGATATTGCCGATATGGGGCTGCGTAAGCTCCCTGAGGGCATCTATGTTCTGGCAGAGGACCTGCACCTGCAGCGTATGGTTTCCGAGCTCGTTACGGGCGTTCTGCGTACCGATAATCTGGTTATGATCAAGGCTCAGCCTGGCACGGCTTCCGGCATCGCCGCCGCCGTTGATGCGGGCGAGGAGGCTATCGACGCCGCTGCCAAGACTGGCGTGAATGGCGCTCTGGATGGTGCCAAGG
>USEF01000002.1 GCA_900553475.1 uncultured Collinsella sp.
GGGCCTTTGCTTTTTATACCAACGGCATGTCGCACCCGTCCCCCCCCATAAGTTGCGGTGGAATAGTTCCTGTTTTTGCTGCTGAAGGCTTTGAGCAGGAACTATTCCACCGCAACTTATGAGGGGGCGGGGGATGCGATAGTATTGCATGGAGGTATTCGATTAACCGAGGCTTCATCCGAGGGCTTTATGGAACAACACCAGCATTATCAGAGCCTGCAAGACCAGGCGTACAACGCATTGCGGTCCAAGATTATCTATGCCGAGCTCAAGCCCGGCACGCGCCTTTCGGCGATTGGTCTGGAAAAGGAGACGGGAATCGGACGCACGCCCATTCGCGAGTCCTTTGTGCGCCTGCGTGAGCAGGAGCTGGTGGAAACGCGTCCCAAAAGCGGCACCTATGTCTCAAAAATCAGCATGGAGCGCGCCGAGAACGCCTGTTTCTTGCGCGAAAAACTCGAGAGAAGCGTGCTTATTAAATGCTGCTCGGTCGCCTCGCCCGAGCAAAAGCATCGGCTTGAGCAGATTCTTGCCGAGTCCGAGTCGCTCGACCATAGCGAAACGCGTCGTTTCTTCGATCTGGACAACCTGTTCCATGAGACGTGTTTTGAGATTGCCGGTCGTCACATGTTGTGGGATTGGATGAAGAGCGTCAACACGCATTTTGAGCGATACAACTGGTTGCGTATGGTGTCGCAGGATCTGGATTGGGAGCCGATTCGTCGGCAACATCGCCGGATTCTCGAGGCCATTAAGAGGGGCGATACCGATACGGCGAGCTATCTGGCAGAGACACACTTGCATCTGATGCCTGAGGAGCAGGGCCCGGTTATCGCCTTGCATCCCGACTATTTTGAGCTGTCCAAAGACTCGGCCATCTAACTCGTCCCCTCCCCCTTAATTAGTTGCGGTGAAATAGGGATTGTTTTGCGGCTCTGATGGTGTAGCAGTCCATATTTCACCGCAACTGCCGGGGTACTATCGGGGCACGAAAAAGCTGCGGCGCCGCTTGGAGGAAAAGACCGGAAGCAAGGGTCCATTCCTCCAGACGGCGCCGCAGCTGTTTTGATGGCTCGGCTTTCGTCGATGTGGCTTAGTTGAGCGCGACTGTCAGCCGAGTAGACAAAGCGGCTCGGGGGCGTGTCGCTTCCGTCACGTTCTATCAGCATACAAGACGGTTTTGGCTCTTGTCCGTGACGGAAACGGCGCGCTTCCGAGCCGTTTTAAAAGAAAGGGGGCGAGGTCTAGGGCACACCCCCTTTCACGATAGAGAGCTAAACCTAGCCGCGGACCTTCTTGACGACGTCCATGGCCTCGCGGGCGATCTGCTCGACCTTGGAGAAGTCGCCATCGGCAAACAGGGCCGGCTTGACCATCCAGGTGCCACCGCAGGCGATGATGGCGGAGGAGCTCAGGTACTCCTCGACGTTGGCGGTGCTCACGCCGCCGGTAGGCATAAAGCGGTGACCGACAAACGGAGCGGCGAGGGCCTTGATGGTGTTCAGGCCGCCATACTGGGACGCGGGGAAGAACTTGGTGACCTTGAGACCCAGGTTCTCGGCTGCGGTGACCTCGGAGGGGGTTACGGTGCCGGGAAGGACGGGCAGGTCGATGTCGATGCAGTGCTTCACGACGTCCTCGTTGTAACCCGGGGAGACGATGAACTTGGCACCGGCTGCGCGGGCCTGCTCAACCTGCTCGACGGTCAGGACAGTGCCGGCGCCAACGCACATCTCGGGCTCGGCCTCGGCCATAGCGGCGATGCACTCGGCGGCGCAGGCGGTGCGGAAGGTGACCTCGGCGGACTTCATGCCAGCTGCCATAAGGGCGTGGGCGAGCGGAGCGGCGTCCTCGACCTTGTCGAGCACAACGACCGGCACGATGCCCAGGGACTCAAGCGTGGTGTAGAACTGATCGAACATGATGTTCCTTTCGATGTGTGGCGCGCATGGGCGCGTGATTGCCAAATGTGCTGGTCAGGAGCCGATTTTGGATTGGTTATCGGAGGCACTGCTTGGGGTTCAAGCAATTCCAAAACCGGCTGCTCGACCAATCATGTAGGGAATGCCAGGCAAAACCGGAATGGGACTGGTGGTTTTGCCCGGTCGGAAGAATCGGGGAGCGGGCCGCAGGGGTATGGGATTGGAAAGCTGCGGCCCGCGGAATGGAGACGGACTAGCGCGCGACGCGGGTGCCACCGTCGGCGGCTGATGCCACGGCTGCGATCTCGTCTGCGGTCACCAAGTTGGAATCGCCCTTGATAGTGAGCTTGAGGATCGAGGCTGCAATCGCGTAGTTGACAGCGTCCTGCGGGTCAAAGTCGTTGATGAGGGCATGGACGAGGCCGGCGTTGAAAGCGTCGCCGGCGGCAACGCCCTCGAGTACGTGCACGTCGTGAGCAGGGGAGAACCAGTGCTCGCCGCTCTCGGCCTCAAAGAGCATGCCCATCCAGATGGAGCGCTCGACGCAAGAGATGTTGCGGACGACCGAGGCGACCTTTTTGCAGCCGTACTCGGCGCAGATCTGACGGGCCATCTCGACGTAGGTGTCGCGCTCCTCGATGCCATGGGCAAGGGAACCAGAGACGCAGGTCATGCCGAGGCCGGCGGGCGCATCCTCGTCGTTGGCGATGCAGATGTCGACGAGCGGCAGGAGTTCCTTCATGGTGGCCTGCGACTTCTCGGGCGACCACATCTTGCCGCGATAGTTCACGTCGCACACGGTGGTGATGCCCTTGGCGCGGCAGGCGGCGAGTGCCTCCTTGCAGGCGGCGGCCATCTCATCGGAGACGGCGGGGGTCACGCCGGAGAAATAGAAGACATCGATGCCCTTGAGGATCTCGTCCCAGTCAAAGACGTCGCGCTTGGCCATGTTGATGGCAGAGTACTTGCGGTCGTAGACGCAACCGTTGCCGCGCTGCGAGGCACCGACCTCAAACACATAGGAGCCAAGGCGGTCGCCCTGACGCACAACGCGCGTGGTGTCGACGTCGTAGGCCTTCAGCGAACGCAGGGCGCACTCGCCCAGACGGTTGGCCGGGACAACGGAGACGTAAGCGGCCTTGTCGCCCTGGTAGGCCAGGGAAAGCGCAGTGTTGGCCTCGGCGCCACCGTAGCGGACGTCAAACTCGGTTGCCTGCTCAATGCGCAGATGATCTTTGGGCGAGAGCCTCATCATGATTTCGCCGAAGGTAAGAACCGTTTTACCCATGGTCGCGCAGCTCCTTCTTGCTCGTGCGTACACCTTTGATATGGCGTTGGCGCGGAGGTGCCAAGACGGTAGGGTACATCTTTGCACCTCCGCGCCAACGCTTGCCGAAATCGGTTTACGAAATCGGTTTCGTTTCGAGTTGTAGTATACTCACCTACAGCGTTTTGCAAGCGAGATTTTTAAAAAAATGCCTAAAATGGCTCAGACTGCTGACAATTGGGAAACGGGGTGCGCCATGGCGCAGATGAGAATCAAGGACATTGCCGCCGAGGCGGGCGTGAGCCCGGCCACGGTCTCGCGCTATCTCAACAACCGCCCCGGGCAGATGACCGAGGAAACCCGCGCTCGCATCGCGGCGGTTATCGAGCGCACCGGCTATCGCCCACGTGCTGCCGCGCGCAATCTGCGCAGCTCACGCACCAACCTCATCGGTGTGATCCTGGCCGACATCGCCAACCCGTTCTCCAGTGCTATGCTCGAGGGCCTTTCCGCCAGCGCCGCCGCGCGCGGCTGCTCGCTCATGACGGCCATTAGCGGCAACGACCCCGCCAAGGAGGCCGAGTCGCTCGCCAGACTTATCGATGCTGACGTGGACGGCCTGGTCGTCAACACCTGCGGAGGCAATGACGAGGCGATCGCCGCGGCCGCGGGGCGCCTGCCCGTTGTGCTGCTCGACCGCGACGTTGCCGACGGCGGTGTCGATCTGGTGACATCTAACAACCGTGAGCTGGTCGCCGGCCTGGTAGACGCCTTGACCGCCGCTGGCAGCGAGCGCCTGTGCCTGCTCACCGAGGCAAGCGACGACAGCCCCGTGCGTCGCAAGCGCGCCGAGGCCTTTACCGACGAGCTTTTGCACCGCGGCCTTGCCGGCGAGGTCGTCACCCTGGCCGACGGGGGCGCCACGGGCGTCGGCCGCCTGGACGAGACCATCCGCGGCTATGCAGGTAAAAAGCTCGGCCTCATTGCTGTCAACGGCTTGGTTTTCCTGCGTCTGACCGAGGCGCTAGCGCAGCTGGGACCCTCGCTGCCGGCGGGGCTCAAGATCGCGACGTTTGACGACTACCCCTGGAACCATGTGCTCTTTGGTGGCGTGACCACGGCCGCGCAGGACACCCTCACCATTGCCGAGCGCGTGGTCGAGCGCCTGTCCGAGCGCATTGACGTCGTCACCACCACCGTGGGCGAGGCCGCAAAGCTCGCCCCCAAACGCATCGAGGTCCCCGGCCACATCGAACATCGCGCATCAACTTCGCGCTAGTCTGTGTGATAATATATAGACAATGTCATACAGGAGGTATCCATGGCTGCGTCTGTGCTGAGTGTGCGAGTGGACTCGTCAATTAAAGACTCATTTGCCGAACTGTGCGAAGAGCTTGGCATGACTTCGTCTGTTGCGGTCAATATGTTTATGAGGCAGATGCTGCGCGAGCGCTCTCTGCCGTTTGTTCCCTCGCTTGGAAAAGCTGTGGCAGACGAAGGCGTTGCTAACAATGGTTTGGATATTGCTCGGATCGAGTCCGCCGTCCGCGAGGCAGCCAGCACGATTCCCGCCATCAAAACCGTGATTCTATTTGGTTCGTATGCCCGTGGCGAGGCGCATGCCGATAGTGATATTGACTTGCGCCTCGAAGTCGATCGCGAGCGGGGCTTTGGTCTTTTCGCGTTATCGGCGTTTGGCGAGGCGGTGCGCAAAGAAACCGGGAAGCAGGTTGACCTCGTCTCGAGTGACTATCTTGATGATGATCTTGCCGCGGTAATCGAGCGCGATGGAGTGACCCTTTATGATCGCGCGTAAGTCAGACGGCCTCCGCGCTCAAGAGGTTTTGGAAGCCATCTCCGAAACGAACGAGCGCATCAAGGCTTTTGATATCACCGAGGACCAGTTTCTGCATGCGAATGACGTGCGGACGAGGGCGTTGGCGGACTCCCTTTTGATGTGTGCGCTTAGGGTGACGGAAGAAGCGGGCAAGTTGTCGGAACGCTCGCAGCGGCTTCATCCCGAAATTGAGTGGCGTGGAATTATTGGCATGAGAAATTATCTTGCGCATGATTACGGCAATGTCGACCGCTCGGTTGTTTGGGATGCAGTGACGATGGAGTTCCCTGCGCTGGAACGAGCCTGTAGACAAATTGTCTCCGAATCTGAACGCTAGCCGCTCGTTCGCAACCGCCTGCGCGCACGTTTTTTGAGCGCTTGATACGCTTTAACCCTGCGGAAACATTTTTCTGCGATAGTATCTGCGATATAGACCAGTCGAAACCCGCCCGAAAGAAAGGGGAGCGACATGAACCAGCAGAACATCGATTACGTACTCCGCTCCGTAGAGCAGCGTGACATCCGCTTTGTGCGTCTGTGGTTTGTCGACATTCTCGGCCGCCTCAAGAACTTTGCCATTAGCCCCGAGGACCTCGAGGTCGCTTTTGAGGAGGGTATTGGCTTTGACGGCTCCGCCATCGAGGGCTTTGCCACGCCCGAGGAAGCCGACATGCTGGCGTTTCCCGATGCTTCGACCTTCCAGATTTTGCCGTGGCGACCGAGCCACAACGGCGTCGCCCGCGTGTTCTGCGACGTGTGCACCCCCGACCGCAAGCCCTTCGCCGGTGATCCGCGCGATGCGTTGCGCCGCATGTTCTATAAGGCCGAGAAGGCCGGCTACCTGCTCAACGTTGGTGCCGAGCTGGAGTATTACTACTTCCCCGACGAGCACACGCCCGAGCCGCTCGACAACGTGGGCTACTTCGATCTTTCGGTGAGCGATGCCGCTCGCGATCTGCGTCGCAACACGGTTCTCACGCTCGAGAAGATGTCCGTGCCCGTGGAGTACACCTTCCACGCCGCCGGCCGCTCGCAGCACGGCATGAGTCTGCGCCACGCCGAGGCCCTGAGCATGTCCGACGCCATCACTACGGCCAAACTCATCATTAAGCAGCAGGCCTACGAGAGCGGTTGCCACGCCTCCTTTATGCCCAAGCCGCTGGCGGGCGAGGATGGCAGCGCCATGTTCCTGTGCCAGTCGCTGTTCGACCACGACGGCAACAACGTCTTTTGGGGAGAGGACGATGAGAAGTACCACCTCTCCGATATCGCCAAGCACTACATGGCCGGCATCCTGGCGCACGCGCGCGAGATCAGCGCCATCACCAACCCCACGGTCAACTCGTACAAGCGCATCACCACGGGTGGCGACTCTGTGCCGCAGTACGCCACGTGGGGTCTGCGCAACCGCGCGAGCATGGTCCGCATTCCGGTCTACAAGCCCGGCAAGCAGCTGTCCACGCGCATCGAGCTGCGCAGTCCCGATCCCATGGCCAACCCGTACCTGGTCAACGCCGTCACGCTGGCGGCTGGTCTGGACGGCATCGAGCGCAAGCTGGAGCTCCCGCCCGAGGCCACGGCCGAGACACTCAAGCTCACCGACCGTCAGATGGTCGAGGCCGGTTACACCCCGCTGCCACGCTCGCTCAAAGAGGCGCTCGACGTGTTTGAGGACTCGCAGTTTATGAAGGATGCCCTCGGCGAGCACATCCACAGTTTCTTCCTTAAAAAGAAGCGCGACGAGTGGCATAAGTTTGAGTCCACGATCACCGAGTGGGAGATCAAGCACTACCTGGCGAACTCCTAATCGCGCTGGCTTGTTCCAGTACGATTGAGCTCATTTCTTTGGAGGCCGATATGTCCGAAAAGAGTGCCCTGTTCATGGCGCGCACGACGCGCTTCCACGAGTTTGCCCGCAGCTTGACGACTACCCTGGGTGTCGAGGTGAGCCTGGCAACCCCCGATTCGCCGACTGCGGCGCACGACTTTGACCTGCTGATCCTCGATTCCGACGGCATCCGCAGCGACCGCATCGATCAAATTGCCAAATGGCTCGACGATCGCGGCGGTGTCCCCATGTTGGTGATCGTCGACGACGAGGCGCTCGGTACCTTGCGCCTGCCCAATCACGCGCATGCCGACTTTGTATGCCCCACGGCGACGCCCAACGAGCTCAAGGCTCGCGCGCAGCGCCTGATGGGCGAGGAGGAGACCGTCACCGCCGACGATGTGCTCAACATCGATAACCTCGAGATTAACCTGGCCACCTACCAGGTGACGCTCGACGATGAGCCCATCGACCTGACGCTGATGGAGTACTCGCTGCTGAGCTTTTTGGCGACGCATCCCAACCGTGCCTACAGCCGCGAGGTGCTGCTGCACCGCGTGTGGGGCTTTGAGTACTGCGGCGGCACGCGCACCGTCGACGTGCACATTCGACGCATCCGCTCCAAGGTGGGCCCGCAGATCGCGGCACACATCACCACCGTCCGTGGCGTGGGTTATCTGTTTAAGGACTAGCAAGTAAATAGAGGAATGTGAGGGTACCGGAGATTTTTCCAGTACCCTTTTCTCGTTTAGGGCGAGAAGAAGACCTTTCACCGATTTAAAGTGGGTCAGTAAAAACAATATCAAACGTATAACACTATCTCACGAATATCATTTAGTTACCGTATCTCCCTACTGCACGGATGGAGGAAGAAATGCGTTATTCGAGAAAGGTGATTGTCGGATTCATAGTATTGCTTGCCGCCCTGATGTCTCCAAGGTTGGTTTTTGGAGACGACGACTTGGTTCGTGTCACACCGCAAATAGCTGTGGAGCAAGCGCAAGCTTTCTTTGATGACGTATCGGATGAGCCGGTGACCGCTTGTGACCCAGTAAAAATGGTGAATTCCGATGGGGAATCAATCGGGTATATCGTTCGCGCGAAGCGGGATGACGTTAACTATGGCTACGTCGTATTTGATTCAGAGCGATCTTGGTGGATCAGCGAATACTGCTTGGCTCCGAACGCCCCTATGCCCATTGAGAATACAAGCGATGAAATAGCTCTTCTCGCATCCCAAGATGACATCGTTGCTTTGAAATTTGACGAGCTGTCTTTTGGTATTGCAGATCTGGATAATAACGTTGTTTTAGATGAGAAGGGATGCCGGTCAACAGCGGTGTTTTCTGTGGGAAATAGCCGCAGCGGATCTCCAGGCAGGTTCGAGGATGTTTTCGTATCGCCCAAAGACCTGTATAAGCAAGGATATGTCATTGACGCAAGTAAAACAATTTCAGGGATGATAACGCCTACACAATCAGAGGTTATTAAAGAAACGGGGACCTATGCTTGCGATGTGTCTGCAATGTTTGCGGTAAGCAGCCATTATGTAACGCTAAACCGGCTCAAATTGCCAGACTTATATCATGAGCTTTGGCAGTTATCGGGAACATCCGGCGATCCAAATAAGTCATTCGATCAAGCTACGGGCCTTTACTTTACCCAAGGAAGGACTTCATCTCCAAATGCTGCCCCGGCTATTAAGGAGTTCTGTGCTAGGCGCGGGAAAAGGCTTGAGACATCATTTGCTTGGTATCCATCTTGGGATTCTTTCAGGGCAACTGCAGATTCTGGAAATCTCAGTATTTTTTCTGGGACTCTCAGGTCAAGCCATGACGCTCATGCGATGGCTGTTGCGGGATATGTGGCTATGCATAATACATATTCAAATGATAAGAAATATATGCTTGTCGTCTGGGACGGTTGGTTCAATCAGCTGCGTTTTCTTCCATATGACACAACGATTTATATATCGCATGAAGGGACGTATTGTGGAGAGTGACGGCGAAGATGATAGAAAGCGCATACGTAAAACGCTGGGGCTTCTTTGCGCATTTCTTGGGATATTGGTTGTCGCGGCCTATCAACCGAGCCCCTCGGTCGTTGGTGGAAAAGATGACGAACATATTTCAGTTGAAGTACAGACGCTGTCGGATATTCATAACGGGCAATTTGAGGCGCTTATGCCAAGTGGTTGCCGTAAGAAAATCGATATGCGCCGTAAGTCAAGTTCCGGATATGTCTCAGGGTTGAAAGCAGGTGATAAATGGATTCTAGTTTTTGTGGAAGATAAGGAACTTGACGGGACTGTTCTGTATCCCCATTCAGCTGAGAAAGTCAAATAAAGTAGACAAGGGGAATGAAGAATGATTGATAGAAAGCAGTTTTTAGGTCTGATGGCAGGGGCTCCTATTTTGATGCGAGCTGGGATGGCAGAAGCCGTGGAGTTGCCGGACGCTCGGAAGCGATTGACGCTCGTGGTCGACACGGTGGTCAGAGATGAAAATGGCAATGAAAAAACGCGAACAAGAAGCAGAGAGACTATTTTCACGCCAGAGAGCGAAATTGTATCTGCGGACGCTATGGCCGGTGATGTCATAACAATCCAGAGGGAATCAGATGAAACGTTGCCGCTGCTTGCCAAGATTGAGCTCACGGTCGCTTATTTTAACGATAAAACAGAAATTGAGATTCGTTCCGGAAAGTACTCAATAGTCCAAACCGATCCGCTTGTGATGTATGCAAACGCTTGGTACGCGCTCATGCAGAAGGATAAATACGTGATGAATAACTTCACGGAAAGCGAAGCATCATATGAAACGGGGTGGGGGCCAACGCCATACGACGCGGAGAAAGATAAGTGGACGTGCGGATCAGGCATGGGTGCGACGATTACGGACTTTATTAACGATTCAACATATAGTTTTGCTATCGACTGTTATATCGAATAGACATGACGGCATAAAACGAATTGGCTTATAAGCATGTCATTACTTAAGCAAAGCTGAAATCTTGGCATCTAGTGCTCGGGACTGCCCAGCTTGGGGTACAACTCAACGTGAACAATGATGGCCCGCCACATGTTTGGCGGGCCTTTGGTTATTTGACGAAAGGATCGCAGCTATGAGCGAGAACGATTCCCAGCGCCCCCAGGATGCGGGCCACGCCGGCGAGACTCAGCAGCAACCGCGCGTGCAGGTGGAGTCGACGCCTGCCGACGGCAACATTCCCTACGTGCAGGCCTACGACACGCAGACCGGAAAGCCGCTGGGCGGTGCGCAGGTTGTAAACAAGCACACAGTGGTCAAGACCAAGACCAAGACCAAAAAGCTGCCGATCTTTATTACGGCGCTCGCCGGTTGTGCGTGCGGCGCCTTGCTGGTCATCGCGCTCATTATGAGCGGCACGCTCGATATCGGCGGCGGCAAGAATGCCGTGACAGCGGGCGCTTCGGGTTCGTCGACACAAAAGATCACGATCGACTCCGAGGACACCACGCTGGCCGAGGCTGTTTCTGCCAAGGCATTGCCCTCCGTGGTTTCCATTACCGCCACTTCGAGCGGCAGCCAGAATGGCTCGCTTTCGCAGTCTGCCGACGAGTCGGACGGTTCGGGCAGCGTCGGTTCGGGCGTGGTGCTCGATACCGAGGGCCATATCCTCACCAACAACCACGTGGTCGATGGCTATGACCAGTACGTGGTGACCATGGACGACGGCACCACCTACGAGGCCGAGTTCGTGGGCAACGACGCCTCGAGCGATCTGGCTGTCATCAAGCTCAAGGATGCCGATGCCTCCAAGCTCACGCCGATTGAGATCGGTGACTCCTCCAAGCTCAACGTGGGCGAGTGGGTTATGGCGATCGGCTCGCCCTTTGGCAACGAGCAGTCTGTCTCCACCGGTATCGTCTCGGCGCTGTATCGCTCCACGGCCATGAGCTCTACCAGCGGTAACACCATCTATGCCAACATGATCCAGACCGATGCCGCCATCAACCCGGGCAACTCCGGCGGCGCGCTCGTCAACGACAACGGCGAGCTCGTGGGTATTAACTCGCTTATCGAGAGCTATTCGGGCTCCAGCTCGGGCGTTGGCTTTGCCATTCCGGTCAACTATGCCAAGAATATTGCCGACCAGATCATCGACGGCAAGACGCCGGTGCATCCGTACATGGGCGCTACGCTTTCGAGCGTCAATGCGCTCAACGCCCGCACCAACAAGCTGAGTACCGATAGCGGCGCGTATGTGGCGAGTGTCGTCGAGGACGGTCCTGCCGCCAAGGCTGGCATCCAAGAGGGCGACGTCATCACCAAGCTGGGCGACGACGAGATTACGAGTGCCGATGGCCTGATTATCGCGCTGCGCAGCCACGAGGTGGGCGAGAAGGTCGAGATCACGCTCGTGCGCGGCAAGGAAGAGAAAAAGGTAACGGTCGAACTGGGCTCTGACGAGGAGCTGCAGAACCAGCAGCAGGACGACAGCGCGACCGACACCGGGAACGGCGGTATTACCGACGAGCAGCTGCGCCAGTATCTGGAGGAGCTGTTGGGCCAGCAGGGCCAGGGTCAAGGCTACGGCCAAGGCTACTAACGAGCCATTTCGCACATACTGATGCCAGAGGGGCTGTCCCATCAACGCGGGACAGCCCCTCTTTTCATAATGATCCCCCGGGGACGGAGGAAAATGGATCATTTTAGTTAGTCTTCGTCGCTGGGCAGGCTTCCAAAGGCCTCGATGTATTCTTCATCCGACATCCAGTCGATGATATCGCCAGGTTTGCAGTGAAGTGCCTCGCACATCGCTGTTAGCGTCGAGAAGCGGATGCCCTTGAGTCGTCCTGTTTTAATGCGCGAAACGTTAACGGGCGAGATGCCGATAATATCGGCAAGTTCTTGGGAGGACATTTTGCGATCCGCCATGACGCGATCGAGTCTCATGACGATTGGCATGCTGCCCTCCTTCTAAATAATGGCGTCAACATCCGACTGCAAGAGCCGTCCGTACTCAAAGATAGCCGAAAGAGACAGGGCAAACAAAGCAAGAACGAGTGTCCAGGCGTTAAAACCAAAGATTCCGATTGCGCTCATGCTGACGTCGCCGGGGAGCTGAACGGTGCATAAGCCGTCGAGGACAGCCGAGACAACTGAGGAAATAAGCAGTAGAAGCCCAACAATTAGAAGTCGCCGGCATTGTTTCCGCGTAAAGATCGAATGAGTGCTGACGACGTCGAGGCAGAAGCGTAGATAGATAATCAGGCATGCGACCGAAAGGGCAAGGACCAGAATGTCGCGGATAGTTAGCGCTGCGGCGACGGTGTTTGGAATGGTCTCGCCGTCTATATAGAGAGAGGCGGGTGCAAGGATCGTCCGCGCCTCGTTAGCAACGCTGAACGCTGAAAATGCAGCCATGATTGTCGCGACCAACAAGGTAGTAAGCAACATAGCGCTGATAAAACGACTTCGCTTAACTGATCTTTCCATAATTAACCCCAAAAAGGCTGCGGCAATGCCGCAGCCAAAAACTTCTAAGCATAGATGGTTCTTGCTTCAGAATGCCAACTGCCGTTGTAATAGTAAGTAACGGTTACGACGACGCTTCCGTTGCTGAGCCCGTATCTATAAGTCCAGCTGATGTTGCTTACTCGAGAATTGGAGGTCCAGTTCTTGATGGATTTGATGCCTGTTATCGTTCCATAGGTATCGTTAACGGTGTAAGTAACATGGAGCCTGACGCCGTTCGAATAGGCGAGAGTGGTTTCAGCGGTGTAGATTGAACGACTTTCGACAACTGGCGAAATGATAGAGGAATGGGTTTCTGCTGCGAAGGCGGGCTGCGCGGTCATGCACGACACCCAATAAGGCAGACGGCGAGTAAATAAGCAACCTTTTTCATCATTGGCTCCTAACTATCTGGTGATTATTTTTTTAAACTCCTTTCTGACATCGAGCTATTCCTTTTGCGTAATCGTGATGCTTGATGGCGTTATGAGGGCGGGCAACTTCGTTGGATCGGAATCGCTGCTGGTGTTGACGGTGCAGGTCACGTCAACGAAGACGCCTTCTTTGATAGCTCCAACATCTGCTTCCTCACCATCCTGGTCCTTGATGGGGATGGTCGAATCGACTTTGAAGTTGAGGTGTAACGGCGCGGATTGGAATTGCTCGCTTGTGATAACGAAACGTCCTTCGCTCGTCCCGCTGGCGAAAGGGTGATACACAGCAACGACTTCGCCTCGCAAAGAAAGGTCCTTAGAAAAGGGAATATCCTTCCAGAAAAAGCCGAGCAAAGCGGCCGCAATAAGGATAAAGGGGACGAGGATGGTTAGGAAGCGTTTGGACTGATTCTTCATTTCAATCACCTCACGTCGATAATACCAAAATATATTGTAAACACAATATAAAATATTAACTACTATGAGTCGAGTCGCATAAAATGACATATTGAGCCCGCCGTTCTTTGAATAGTCTGGACAGTTAGTTCAGATTTGTATAAGCCGAAGGAGGCTTGGGGCGTGTTTTGAGTGCTTGTGGAATGGAAATAGGGCTCGGATGAGTGCTCGGAAGGATAAATGAACCGATCGTACCGCCCTGGGACGACCGAATTGAGCGAAATGGCGTCATTTGGGCTTGATCCGGCTGGCAAATTTATACATATCTGAACTAACTGTCCACCCCGGTCTGGCGGCTGCCGATTCGGTGCGGTTTGAGACCGCTATTCGGCCCCATGGTGACCGGTGGTACTCTAATATCCGTTTGAAATCGAGCGAAGGAGTGCCGCTATGGAGCAATCGAGCCTGTTTGGTGACGGCGTGGACATCGATACCGAAACGCCCACGACCGCGGAAGCCACCGCACCGACCGATGCCCGTGCCCAGGCGGCAGCGCGCGCGGCCGAGCTGCGCCACGAGCTCGATTACCACGCCTATCGCTACTACATGCTCGATGCGCCCGAGATCACGGACGCCGCCTTTGACAAAATGCTCGTAGAGCTGCAGGAAATCGAGGCGACCTACCCCGACCTGGTGACGCCCGACAGCTATACCCAGCGCGTGGGCGGCTACGTGAGCGAGCAGTTTACGCCGGTCACGCACATGGCGCGCATGTATTCCATGGACGATGCCATGGATCTGGACGAGCTCGACGCGTGGCTCCAACGCACCGAGGATGCGCTCGGCGCCGGTAGCGTCACCTATACCTGCGAGCTCAAGATTGACGGCTTGGGCGTCGCGCTTACTTACCAAAACGGCACCTTCGTACGCGCAGCCACACGCGGCGATGGCACCACGGGCGAGGACGTATCGCTCAACGTGCGCACTATCAAAGACGTGCCCATGCACCTGTCCGAACCGGCGCTCGCCCACATGGGCGCCGACCGCGAGCGCACCATCGAGGTGCGCGGCGAGGTCTATATGCCCAAGGGCAGCTTTGTTCGTCTGAATGAAGAGGCCGATGCCGAGGGCCGCGACCCCTTTGCCAACCCGCGCAACGCTGCCGCCGGCAGCCTACGTCAGAAGGATCCCAAGATCACGGCGCGCCGCGACCTGGCCACCTTTATCTACGCCATCGCCGATACCGACCCGCTGCACGTCCACAGCCAGCGCGAGTTTCTGGACTGGCTGCGCAGCGCCGGCTTTAGCGTCAACCCCAACGTGGCCCGTTGTGCCACGCCCGCCGAGGTCCATGAGTTCTGCGCCCAGGCGCTCGACCATCGCGGTGACCTGGACTACGACATCGACGGCGTGGTCGTAAAGGTCGATAGCTTCCAACAGCAGCTCGACCTGGGCTTTACCGCCCGCGCGCCGCGCTGGGCCATTGCCTTTAAGTTCCCGCCCGAGGAAAAGCAGACCGTCCTGCGCGAGATTCGCATCCAGGTGGGCCGCACCGGTGTGCTCACGCCGGTCGCCGAGTTCGATCCGGTGACGGTCGCCGGCTCCACCATCGCGCGCGCCACGCTGCACAACATCGACGAGATCCACCGCAAAAACGTGCGCGAGGGCGACACCATCATCGTGCATAAGGCAGGCGACGTAATCCCCGAGGTCGTGGGCCCGGTGCTCGACAAGCGTCCGGCCGATTCGGTCGACTGGCACATGCCCGAGGTCTGCCCCGTGTGCGGCAGCCCCGTGGTCCACGAGGACGGCGAGGTTGCCTACCGCTGTGTCTCCATCGATTGCCCCGCGCAGCTTAAGGAGCGCCTGCTCCACTGGGTGAGCCGCGGCTGCATGGACGTCGACGGCTTGGGCGACGAGATCGTCGACAAGATGATCGCCGCCGGCCTGATCCACGACGTCGCGGACTTCTACCAGCTCACGGTCGACGATATCGCCGGCCTGGACACGGGGCGCGTGTACGCCAGCTCCAACAGCAAAAAGGGCGTCAAGAAGGGCGACCCCATCCCGGTAGGCCTCAAGACGGCCGAGAAAATCATCGCCGAGCTCAACAAGTCCAAGAGCCGGCCGCTCGGTCGCGTGCTGTTTGCCCTAGGCATCCGCCACGTGGGCAAGAGCGTGGGCGAGGTCATCGCCGAGCGATTCCTGTCGATTGACAAGCTCATCTTGGCGAGCGAAGAGGACATTGCCGAGTGCGAGGGCATCGGTCCCAAGATTGCGGCGAGCGTCAAGCAGTTCCTGGCCGTGCCCGAAAACCTTGCTGTGCTGGAGCGTCTGCGCCAAGCGGGCCTGTCGCTCGAGGTCGATTTGGGCGCCGCGCACGCGCAAGCCGCAGCCGACGCTGGCGTGGCGGGCGAGCTCGCCGACGCACAGCCGCTTGCGGGTCTGACCTTCGTGCTCACCGGCACGCTCGTCAACCGCACGCGCGACGAGGCAGGCGCGGCGCTCAAGGTGCTTGGTGCCAAGGTTTCGGGCAGTGTTTCAAAGAAGACGAGCTATCTGGTCGCCGGCCCCAAGGCGGGCTCCAAGCTCACCAAAGCCGAGCAGCTGGGCGTACCCGTGCTGGATGAGGACGCACTCGAGCAGATTTTGGCGACTGGTCAGGTGCCCCAGGCTTAGTGCATCGATAATCAAATTAGAAAACCTCCCGGAAAGGTTGATGCTTTCCGGGAGGTTTTTATTTGGGCGTGGTGGCGGGCAGCATGATCTGCGTCATGTAGGCTGCTGAGGGTGACCCTGCGGAGCGGTGTCGTTCCGGAGCGATAGAAGATTCATACAAAGCAAAGGGGCCCCGCAGTGAGGTCCCACAACGGGGCTGCCCCATTGTGATGAGTTTTATACACTTTAACATTAATATTAACGTGTATACTTAGCAGTGAAGATATATATTGAGAGGAGCAGTTATGGTTACCGTCGCGTTTTCGGAACTGCGCCAAAACCTTACGCAGGTGGCCGAAAAGGTTGCCAATGAGGGCGAGGAGGTTGTGGTCTTCAAGCGGAGCAAACCGTTGTTCAAGATCGTGCCGCTCGACTATGAAGGTCCAGTTACGGTGGAATATGACGCTGCCCAGGAGCGCGGGGGTGCAAAGCCGACGCGCGGCCCGGACAAGCCCAAGCGCGACGTGGGTACGATGTGGCATCCCAAGATCACCTGGAAGGAGATCCGTGAGATGCTCGCGGAGAATGAGGACTACCAGGAGTATCTCGATATCGTGGCTAACATGCCAAAGGGAACGCCGCTCGATACGATGACGGTTGAAGATGAAAAGCGCGTCGCGAGGGAGCGCTACCTATGAGGGCATTTTTCGATACCAATTTTCTGCTCGATTGCGTGCTGCCGGGCCGGCCGGAGCATGGGGCGGCGCAAACGACCAAGGGGCTCGTTGACGTGGGACTTATCGAGGGTGTTGTTTCGGCCTGCTCTCTCAAGGACGCGTACTACATTCTTACTAAACAGGCAGGCGAGGCGCCCGCCCGCGAGGTAGTGCGCGACTGTCTTAAGAGCTACTCGGTAGAGCCTCTCGACCAAGAAGCTTGTTTTACCTCCGCCTATTCCGATGAGCCGGACTTCGAGGACGGCTGTATCCGTGCGATGGCCGAGCGTGCCGGCGTGGACTTTATCATCACGCGTGACCGCGCTACTTTTGTGCGCTCGACCATCAAGACCTTCTCACCTGCAGAGTTCATCCGTGCGTTTCCGATTCCGGAGGAGTAAAACCGCCATATCGGGGATTGTCCTCGACATGGCGGTTATCCTGTAGCCGACGCTCGCTAGTTGAGCTGCACTTCATGCCTGTCCGGGAGGTTCTTAATCGAGCACAGTAACGGGCACCGTGATCTGTGTCACGTAGGTCGCGGGGTCGTCGCTGATGATGTCGTCGATAAGGGCGATCTCGCGCGAGGGCCCGGCGGGTGCCAGGCCGTGCCCGCGCATATAGCCGAGCAGCTGCTTATAGCGCGGGCCCGCTTGCCCGTGTGTGCCGCGGAAGCTTATGGTCAGGCACCGCGCGGCGGGTCGCACCTCGACATCGCCCAGGTATTCATCGGTGTCATCGAGCAGCAAAAAGACCTCGTCGTAGCCGTCAAAGTCGCCGGCGGCGAGGCGCTCGGCGCTAATCCCGACGCCTAAGTTGCCCAGAAAGACAAAGGTCTCGTGTTGGCCTTTCTGCAGCTGACGAATCTGCCACTCCAGCGCATAGGCGTCGGTAGGGTTGACGCGTTCGCGCAACACGGCGCAGCGAAGCTCGGGCGCATCGATTGTGCAAATGGTATCGAGCTCGGTGTTCAAGGCATTGTGCAGCAGGACAAGCCGGTTATCGATCTTGCGCGACACGCGTTCGAGTTCGCGGCGCTTGCGTTCGATGAGCTCCTGCTGCTGAGCTAGCTGTCGCTGCATGAGGTCCACATCGCGCGTGGTCACAAACTCACGGATTTGTGCGAGCGGCAAGTCAAGAACGCGCAGGTGGCTGATGGTGTTGAGGGTGGAGAGCTGCCGCGATCCGTAGTAGCGGTACCCGCTTGCCGGATCGATGTGCGCCGGGTCCAGCAAGCCCATCTGCTCGTAATGACGTAGCGTTCCCACGCTCAGGTTAAACAGGCGCGCCACCTCGCCAATGCGGAGCAAGCCCTCGGTATGTTCACTTGGCGAGTCGGTCATGGGACCGCTCCTTTCGGTAAAAAACAGGGGAGGGGCGCCAGGCTCGCGTTGCCCCGCTACGCTGCCAGCTTGTCAAAAGCCCCGCGCCGGTTGAGCACGGTAAACGCGACAACACAAATGACCGCCGACAAAATCGACCCGCACGGCGAGGCGATACCCATGGGAAACAACGTATCGGAATAGGCGTTCGACAGCAGCCACGCGCCCGGCACGCGAATGAGCGCCACGGCCAGCACGTTGTGCGCAAAGCCGATGTAGCTCTTGCCGTATGCAGCGAAAAAGCCGCTAAAGCAAATGTGGATGCCGGCAAAAATCGCGTCGAAAATGTAGCTGTGCATATAGCCGGTGCCGGCGGCGACTACCGCGGCGTCCTTGGCAAAAAAGCCAATAAACGCCGGTGCCACCAACCACATCAGCACCGTGATCAGGCAGCCGTACACCACCGAGATCGTCATGGCGTCTTTGAGTACCTGACGTGCGCGGTCGCCCTTGCCCGCGCCGGCATTTTGCGCCGTGAGTGCGCTGACGGTGGCGCCCATGGAGCTCGGCACAATGAACAAAAAGCTGATCATCTTCTCGACCAGGCCCACAGCGGCGGCGTCGACGAGCCCGCGGTGGTTGGCGATGACGGTGATAAACATAAATGCCACCTGGATGCAGCCGTCCTGCACGGCCACGGGCACGCCGATCTTAAGGATGCTACCGAGCACCTCGGGCTGGGGGCGCAGGTCGCTGCGCTTAACGTGGATGTTCGTGCGGCGGCTCTTGAGCCACACGAGCGCGAGGGCAACGCTGGCCGTCTGGGCGGTCACCGTGCCGAGTGCCGCGCCCACGGGGCCGAGCCCCATGTGCCCGATAAACAGAAAGTCGAGCGCGATGTTGATGATGCATGCCACGCCGATCACGTACATAGGCGAGCGCGAATCGCCCAGCCCGCGAAAGATGGCCGAGAGGATGTTGTATGCGGCGATAAACGGAATGCCGACAAAGCAGATGCGCAGGTAGGCGGCGGTTCCTTCGACTGCCTCGGCCGGCGTGCCAATGAGCGCCACAATCTGCGGGCACAGCGCAAGCAGGATGGCGGCCAGCACCACCGAGACGCCCATAAAGAGCGTGATGGTGTTGCCGATGGCGGTCTCGGCGCGGTCGAAGCGGCGCGAACCCACGGCGTGGCCGACGACCAGCGTGGTTCCCATGGCCAGGCCCACGAGTGCCACGGTAATCATATAGAGCGTCTGAGCACCATTTGCCACGGCGGTGATGCCGGCGGCGCCGCTAAACTGCCCCATCATGTACAGGTCGGCCATGCCGTAGAGCATCTGCAAAAAGTACGAGAGCATATAGGGCAGGGCAAAGACCGCGATGGTCTTAAGGACATTGCCGCGTGTGAGGTCGTGTTCCATGGGCGGGACTTTCTGGCTGGGTTTGTTTAGCTACCAGTGTAGTGAAAACCCTACAACGATTGTAGAGTCAAGGTTTGTGTCGGCAGTGGGACGAAAAAAGTCACGCTCTGAGTACGATGCTTTGACCCCTCCGTGCCCCTCACCTCGCCTCAAACCATCACAACATTCGACGTTTTTCGCCAAAAACGGGAAAAGCATCGAATGTTGTGATGGTTTTTCTGCCACTCGACCGGGTGGAATCGCTTTCTTGCGCACGAAGGTGTGCGGACCCGTGGGCAGGGGAATAAGGTTGGTTATCCGACTCCATTGGAGGGCTCATGGACCTGCCGATCGTCCTGTCCCATAAGACCGCCTGGCTGTACCACAACGTGGCGCGCCCGTCCGAGCCGCTCTCGCGAGCAAGCAGCCTATACGATGAGGACTCGCTTGCTAACGAGGCGGAGCCGACCGCGAGCCTGCCCAAATTGGGACTCGATGCCAAGGGGCTGAGGGCTTCAACGGCAGTTGGGATCGTTACCGACTATCTGGTCTCGATCGGTATTCCACGAGAAGAGCTCGATCATGTCGACACGCTCGTCAACTTCGATTTTGAGCGCTCGACGCCGGCTGGATTTAGGTGCCACGTGTTTGGAGCGCCGGTACCTCCATGCCATCTTATCGAGGTGGCAGAGGGCCTTCTAGTGGTTGATGAGGCCATATGCTTTGTCCAAGCGGGTTCGTGGATGAGTGAGCCCGAGCAGCTGGAATATGGCTACGAAATCTGCGCCCGATACCATTTGAATCATGTGTCGACAGGCGATTATATCGAGATGGGGCAGAGGTATACCGTTGCCGACTTGATTGCTTATTGTAATGAGAACCGATCTCGTCAGGGGGCTATACGCGCGGTCGCCGTGCTCAAACGTGTGCACGATGGCGCGCGGTCGCCCATGGAGACGGCCACCGCAATCATGGTCGTAGCAAAACGTTCCCAGGGCGGGCTGGGATACGCCAAGATCGAGCTCAACCATCGGGTCGATGTTCCCAACGAGTTCAAATATCTCGCTAAGGCCGGGTATTTCGAGATCGACGTATATGCGCCTGCGAGTGGTACGGGGATTGAATACAACGGCTCGGACCATCTTGATAAACAGCGCAGCGCGTCGGATGCGGAGCGTATGACCGTGCTGAGCGCGCTGGGCTTTAGGACGATCGTCCTCACCGGGACTCAGTTTGCCCACCAGCTGCAATTGCACCGGGCGATGAATGCCATCGCGCTCGCTATGGGTCTCAAGTGCGACCGAAGCGAGGTGTTTCAGAAACGTCAGAACGACCTGCGAGAGTTCGTGATTCGGCACTGGGACGGTGGCCTTTAGGGGCGCTTTGGCCCTTCTGCGGGGTGCCGTGGGCAGGCAAACCATCACAACATTCGACGTTTTTCGCCAAAAACGGGAAAAGCATCGAATGTTGTGACGGTTTGTGTGTTGAGGATGGGCTTGGAAAGTCCGTTTTGCTCGAAGTGACCCGTCCTGTCGTACGGGTGTCGGCAGGATTCTCCCGTGGGGTATTATGTTTTCCGAAGAATAAAACGCCGCGTGAGGGGAGGGCTGCGTGGACGGGCACGTGCAACATGACGGCTTTGGCCGCGATATCAACTACCTGCGCATTGCCGTTACCGACAAGTGCAATTTCCGCTGCATCTATTGCATGCCGGCCGATGGCGTGGCGCCCCGCGCGCACGACGAGCTGCTCAGCGCCGAGGAAATCGCCCGCTTTGTGCGCTTGGTGGCGGGGGAGGGCATTCGCCGCGTGCGCCTGACGGGCGGCGAGCCGCTGGTCAGCCGCCGCATCATCCCGCTTATTCGTGACATCCGCGCGATCCCGCAGATCGAGGACATCTCGCTCACCACCAATGGCGCCCTGCTGCCCAAGCTAGCGCCGCAGCTCAAAGATGCCGGGCTTAACCGCGTCAACATTTCGCTCGATACGCTCGACCCTACGCTCTTTGGAAAGATCACGCGCCTGGGCCGGCTCGAACAGACCATGGCCGGCATCGACGCGGCGCTGGCTTGGGGCTTTGAGCCCGTTAAGGTCAACAGCGTTGTTGTACGCCGGCTCAACCAGGATGTGACGGCCCTCGCGCGGCTCACGCTCGACCGCCCCATCCATCTGCGGTTTATCGAATACATGCCCATCGGCGACGAGCACACGAGCTCGCATTGCGCTGTGGACCCTCACGCGCCCGCGCTCAATCCTGAGCTGTGGGACGCGAGCGATACCGTGCCGAGCGATGAGCTGCGGGCGCGCATCAATGCCGGGGGCACCGCGGCGGGACTGGGCGAGCTCGAGCCGCTCGACATCAACGACGCTCCTGCCGGCGCGGGCCCTGCGCGCTATTGGCACTTTCCGGGCGCGGCGGGTACGGTCGGCTTTATTAGCGCCATGTCCAACCATTTTTGTGCGAATTGCAACCGTCTGCGCCTGACGGCCGATGGTAACGTGCGTCCGTGCCTGTTCAGCGATGCCGAGTATTCGGTACGTGAGGCGCTGCGCCGTGGTGATGATATGCAGGTACTTTCGATTTGGCGCGATGCCGTGGCCCACAAACCGCAGGAACACGCGATAATTGAGGGCACGCAACGATTTATGTCTCAAATCGGAGGATGATCATATGGCCAAGAGCAGGTACGCCGATGCCACCAAGGCCGCTCGCAGGGCCGCGATGTCTGCCCACAAAGTCACGGCTGCGGCCAGCGATGCCGTTGCAGGCGCGCAGCCGACTGCCAGCGCTGCCACCGAGCCCGCCCGTGACGCCCGTCGCGACGAGCTGACGCACGTGGACGCCAAGGGCGAGGTACGCATGGTCGACGTGTCCGACAAGGCCGAGACTCATCGCATTGCCATCGCCGAGGGTACCATCCTCATGCATCCCGAGACGCAGACCATGGTGCTGCAGGACCGCGCCAAAAAGGGCGACGTGCTTGCCTGCGCACGCGTGGCGGGCATCATGGCCATCAAGCGCACGAGCGACATCATTCCCATGTGCCATCCGTTGCTCATTACCAAGAGCAAGTGCGATATTGCGCCCATCGCTCCGGCGGGGACGCCGACCGAGGACGTGCCCGAGGGCTGGGCGCCGGCGCGCACAGACGGGCAGGTTGGCTTTCACGTACTGGTCACGGCGGGCGTGACGGGCAAGACGGGTATCGAGATGGAGGCCCTGACTGGAGCGAGTGCTGCGTGCCTAACGATCTATGACATGTGCAAGGCCGTCGATCGCGGCATGGAGATTGTCGACGTGCGCCTGTTGCACAAGGAGGGCGGCCGCTCGGGCGTGTGGGATCGTGCAGAGCGTCAGGCTGCTGCCGTTGAGTCCGTGGCCGCTGACGGTGCCGCGCCCGCGAGCGCACCTGTCGCCGTCGCGCCCGCAGCTCCCACTCCGGCCGTCCCCGCGATCGCGTTTATCGGCTACCAAAACTCGGGCAAGACCACGCTCGTCGAGAAGGTTATCGCCGAGCTCACCCGCCGCGGCCTGCGCGTGGGCTCACTCAAGCATCACGGGCATCACGGCTTTGATATCGACGTGCCCGCTAAGGACACCTGGCGCCATCACCAGGCCGGATCCAAGCACGTGGGACTCATCTGCGCCACGCGCTGGGCGGAGTACGCCGACACGCGCGAGGAGGACGAGATGCCCGCGCGCGAGCTGCTGTCGCGCTACAACGATGTCGACGTGGTGATCATCGAGGGCTACAAGACCGAGGGCTTCGACAACATCGTCGTCGCGCGCTCCGGTGTCGACCGTCTGCGCGGCAAGAGCTCGCTCGACCTGGTCGACGGTCACACGCTGGCCCTTGCCTGCAACGAATCCCTGGCGCGTCAGGCCTTCGACGCAGGCTTTGCGACCCGAGCCATCAACATCAACGACGCCCGAGCTATCTGCGATCTTATCCAAGACCATCTGGCCTAAAACCAGCCAAAAAGGGACAGGTTTGTTTTGGCAGGTTTTATCTGGGCAAACGTCACTTCCACCACAAAGGGGCCAGGAACCTTTGTGGTGGTTTTTGCTTTGGTAGATGTGTGGGACATGCCTTACAATCTACCAAGTAGTTCATGACGGGCGAAAAACGGAGAGAAGGGGCTTGATGCGTCCTTAATGTTTCATGCGGATAGATTGATTTGACAGACGGTGGCGAAAGCCCGCCGCCCGTATTCGTATGAAACAAGGAGTCTCCATGCTCGCCTCCCTTTTCTCAAAGCCTCAATCATCGCTGTCCGTGCAGGCCAAGCGCCTGGTGGCGATGCGCTTTCTCATCTACACCGGTTTTCAGACCAGCTACTTTATCGGCGTCATCGGAACGCTCACCTATGCAGACGGCGCTTCGGTCGTCGCGACATCGCTGGCCGTCCTGTTTATGAACGCATTCGTGATCTTGGGATCCTTTGCGGGTGGCGCGGCGCTCGACGCCTGGGGTCCGCGCCGTCATTTCCGGGCGAGTATCGTCGGCACGTTGGCAACCGGCGCGGCAATTCTCGCCTTTGGCAGCGCGACCGGCATCGTCCTGCTCGGCGCGGTGCTCCTGGGCTTCGTGATGGGGTTTGCCCAGCCCATCGCCACGTCCTATCCGGCATATCTCACCGATGATCCCGTCGAGCTCAAAGACATCAACTCCGCCATCGCCATGTTCTCAAACGTGAGTATCATTGTTGGCCCCACGCTGGGCGGCTTTGTCGCAGCTGCTGCGTCGTCGCGTGCGGTGTTCGTGCTCATGATGATCTTTACCGTACTGGCGCTCGTCGCCGGTTGGGGCTTTAGGCCGCAGACCAGCCATGTCGCCGGGGATGCGGATGCCGATTCGGCAGAGGAAGGGGAGCGTGCGGGACAAAGTCCCGATCCCAACGCATCTTCCCGCGCTACCTTCGCAGCCAGCATCAAGACGGTCTTCACCAACAGCGTCCTCGCCCTGCTGTTCTGCATTATTTTCCTTTCAAACTTTGGCTACGGTGCCTTCGATCCGCTGGAGTCGTTCTTCTACCGCGATGTCCTGGGCGTCGGTGTCGAATGGATGGGCTGGCTCTCGTCGGCCTCGGGCGTGGGCGCGGTGCTGGGCGCCGTCGTTGCGCTCCGTTTGCCGCCGCACCTGGTCAACCTTAAAACGCTGCTCGTGGCGCTTATATCCGTGGGCCTGGGAAGTTTGCTCTACGTGGGAACGCCGTACGTGGGCGTAGCCCTTGTCGGCCAGATTGTCCTGGGCGTGGCCTGGGGCGTTGTCAACCCGCTCCACAACACGATCGTGCAAACGACGGCCCCGCTCGAGCAGCTCGGTCGCGTCAACTCGGTCATGGGTTTTGGCAACATGTTTGCCGGCGTGGCCCCGCTGGCGATTGCCCCGTGGCTGGCGGCGACGTTTGGCGTGCAGCAGACGCTCATCGGAGCGGGCGCGGTCGTGACGGCGGTTCCCGCGGCGTTGCTGCTATTTGGTCGCCGGCATTTGGATCGTGCCGCAAAGCAGTAAAAACCATCACAACATTCGATGAAAATCGCGATTTTGCCGAAAAACGTCGAATGTTGTGATGGTTTGCGTCCCGAGCCAGGCCATCCTGCGGGTCCGGCCACCACAAAGGGGCCAGGCTCCTTTGTGGCGGTTTTTGCTTTGACGGGCCGCGCCCGCGCCTTGGTATACCATGTACGCCGTTCACGAATATACCCCACACCGCCGCACAACCTAGAAAGGCCCCCATGGACACCACCTTTAGCCATATCAAAGCCGTGTTCTGCGATATCGACGGCACGCTGCTCACGAGCCAGCACACGGTGTCCCCGCGCACTGTGGCGGCGATCCGCGCCCTGCGCGAGCGCGGCGTGCTCTTTGGCCTGTGCACCGGGCGCGACGCCCACGCGACCGAGGCCATGTACGAGCTCTGGGGCATCGAAGGCCTGGTGGACGTGCTCGTGGGCTGCGGTGGCGCCGAGGTCATCGACCGCGCGCACGACATCAACGAGCTGAGCTATCCGCTACCGGGCGAGACCATCGCGCGCATCTGCGAGCACATGGCGGACCTTCCGGCAACGCCCGTCTGCCCCCGAGACGGCGTGTTCTACGTGCCCGAGAGCAACGCGTGCGTCGAGCACCTGTCGCGCGTCGACGGCGTGCCCTACCAGGTGGTCGATTTTGCCGAGTTTTTGCGCGAGCCGCAGCCCAAGGTGATGTTTACCATGGCGCCCGAGGTGATGCCGCAGGTGATTGAGCGGGCGTCGACGTTTGCCGATGACACTGTTAAGGCGGCGGCTCTGCAAACCACGCAGCGGCTCTACGAGTTCATGGATCCGCGCGTGTCCAAGACGCGCGGCCTTGTGCGCGTGGCGGAGCTCAACGACATGGAGCTCCAGGACATCTGCGTGTTTGGCGATGCGGACAACGACACCTGCATGGTGGCCGACGCCGGCGTGGGCGTGGCCATGGCAAACGGCAGCGACGCCACCCGTGCCGCCGCCGACTTTGTGACCGCGAGCAACGACAAAGACGGCATCGCGATCTTTATCGAGGAACATCTGCTGTAGCGCCGGGGGAGAGTCACCGCAAAGGGAACAGACACCTTTGCGGTGTCCTCAGGCGATTTGGGCGAATTGATGCCTAAAATCTGCGCGAAAATTCAGATATGGTTGTCTGAACATTACGCTTCTAACTACCGATGAAATAAAAATATTCCCATCAATTTGGCAGTCTATTCCTCCCGGTTAATGACCTACCGTTCACGGTCGATTTTCGACCGTTCGCAGGATGCATGCTCTTGAGCAAAATGTTGTGCAAATAAATAAAATGCTATTAAAAAACTGATAACTGGCTTAATTACCAGCAGAAATAGATATTTCATAGCGAATAAACGAAGGTAAATCCGAGCAAATGTCAAGGGAATTGAGAACTGGCTACAAAAATGTCGGTTTTGTTGCTCGGATGTTTAAACAATAGTTACAATAGTATTACTAAGCGTGCGCAATTACAGGTTGCGCAGATACGTTTGATAGTGAAAGAGCAAGATCGCGGTCTCTTGGGGAGGAGACATCGATGAAAGCGAATTCAGAAAAAACTAAGCAGAGTAAAAAAGCGACGCGCCGCGTACTGGCAGGCGTTTTGTGCGGAGCCTCCGTGTTGAGCCTGGTACTGTCGCTCGTCATGCCCCCGATCTCGCAGGCCATTGCCAACGATGCCCAGGCGGTTTCTACCGGAGAAACTGTGACGGTGGGTGGTTCCTCAGCTGAGTCTACTGATGTAGAAAACACCAACAATGGGGATACCGAAAAGCAGAATAGTGACGAGATCGAGGATGGCGAAGCCGACCCTTCAAATGGTGTTGAGCAAGGTCAGCTTGAAGGTAAGCTGCAGGCCGAAGATGGCGAGTTGTCGGATGACAATACCGTAATGCTGGCTGCGGAAGGCGGGCAGACTAAAACGGAATCCACTGAAATACGAACAGCTGACGACTTGAAAAAACTGGCGAATGCAAGCGGTGTTGCTAGCTTCAAGCTTATGAATGATGTCGAGACCAGCGAGACGATCACGCTCAACAACGGCAGCAATATCACGCTGTATTTAAACGACTGCAAAATTAAGCATACAAGTCCGAGCCAGCCCCTATTCAACATAACCGGCGGCGCAACGCTGACCGTCAAGGATAAAGAACCAACGGATGATCAACCTATTGGAAGCCCTCAAACGGATCAACCTATTGGAAGCCCTCAAACGCTGAGTGACCAGGGTCAGAATCTGACTGCCGCTAATTACGGCAAGAAAGCCGAGCTGGTGGGTTACGATTCCAATGGCATTCCGGCTAACCTTATCTACTACGTAACCGAATCGGTCGCAAACGGAACCCGTACAACCGAGACTCTTAAGGCGTATAAGGCTAATATCCAGGGTGCCATCGTGGCGTGCGGCGGCGATAATGCTTATGGTTTGAAGCTTGTCAACCTTTTCGACGGTGGTCACTTCAACCTCGAGAGTGGCACACTTACGCAGAAGCAGGGCGATCACGTCGGTAATCTGATCTATGCCGAGAACGGTTCAACTGTCACCATGAACGGCGGCTACATTTGCGGCGCCGATACGGGAGACTCGGGTGCTGGCGCCGGCATCAAGGTGTCAAATTGTAAAGGCGAACGGTCAACTTTTAAAATGACCAATGGTGTAATCGCCGGCAATACTGCTTCTAGCGGTGCTGGCGTTTTTGCAGAGGACTACGTTAATGCCTCCGAGGCGAATAATAACGAATCTGCTAAGGGTCATCCTACAGTCGAGATGACTGGTGGCATAATTACCGGCAACTACACACGCGATTCTGTCAACGGCCTTGGCGGTGGCATCTTGGCTTCGGGCGGTAGTGTGACCGTTTCTGGTGGTTACATTACGAACAATTGCTATGCCAGATTTTGCGGTAATGATGGTTGGGGTTGTCATGGCGGCGCTGGGCTTGCTGCCAATAACGGCGCTCAGGTCACCATTTCTGGTGGCCAGATTACCGGCAATTATTCTAAAGAAGCTGGTGGCGGCGTTTATATCACGGATGTCGGGCGTAATGACCAATCCCGTGAGGGTATGGCATGGCTGCATATCACGGGAGGAATTATTGCCTCTAACGTGAGCTTCCGATCTGAGGGTGCTGGCATTCGAGTGGGCCAGATGGTTGACGCGATGATTAACGGTAATAAAGATAGTAAAGTCTATATCACTAACAATCACTGCATGTCTCGCTTTGACTGGGGCGGTGGCGGTATCTTTGTTCAGGGAAACTCGGATGAGGGTAAGGAAAAGACCGCTGGTAGATTATTTGTATACAACTCGTACATTAGCAGCAATACCGCTGGCGGCTATGGCGGCGGCGTAGCAGTCTGCCCCACGGGCAAGACGTTGGTAACGAACAAAGAGGGCACGGCAATCTTTGGCAATTCGTCTGCTGGCAATGATCAGAGTTTCAAAGAATACAAACGGGAAGATGGCAGTGGTAATGATGGTACGCCCCATCTTTCAGCTGGTGGTGCTGAGGGTACTAATAAGAATGAAGATATAGATGCATACAACTCGGACGATTTCCGCAAGTACGGTCATGCCGATTTCTTCCTCGCATCGCGGGATCACACAACGCCGGTCGCAGTGGTAACCGGTAAGATGCTTGGTGGTGGAGACGCCCGGTACTCGGGAAGCATCGAACTTGAAAAAGCTATCAACATCCCCGCCAACGGTGCTGTTGGGGTAAAAAATAGCATCGGCCTGACCTCGGGTGTTATGTCGGGTGTTATGGCCAAGGATGAGGCGGCGATTCAAGCGCGGAATGATGCGCAGAATGAAGCGACAACTTTCATCACGGGCAACTATTCCTGGGACCATGGTGGCGGCATCATGTCGAATGGCGACTTGTACCTAGGCGAGCCTGCGGATGCGTACGTCTACCCGAGCCTTAAGCTGAAGGCGACCAAGGAGTTGGCCGGCCGCGACCTCAAAGATGGGGAGTTCACCTTTACGGTTTATCGCAAGGACTCGGATACTGCGAAGGCGCCTTCTTGGGACAATAATGGTAATTTCAGCCATGGTGGCTGCGGGTTTGTCAAATCTGCCAAGAATATCGCTGGCAACATCGCCTTTGACCTTAGCGAGAAGCTTAGCGAGCAGCTTCATGACGGTAAACAGCTTAGCGAGCAGCTCTTAAAGAATGGTACTGGCGAAATTACATACTACTTGGTCGAAAATGCGGGCAATCTTCCTGGTGTCATATACGATCGTGCTGTATATGAGATTAAGGTGACAGTCAAATACAACAAGACTGTACTTATGTCTGTTCCGATACAGGCAAATTCGAGTGCGACTAGAAATCTTAATGTCCATAACTACACGATTGATGGTGTGTACGTGACTAAGATATCTGGGGGTTCAGCTGGCTCGTCGAGGACTGCGTCAGTAGATGCTAATGGGTATTATTCGATCGTCGACTCCAGCAGCGCAACCTCCACCAACAAGGCAACCTTCACCAACAAGTACGACCCTGAGGTTTCTTGGACTCCTGAGGCGACTAAGGTCGTTGAGGGTGGCGAGATGAAGGAGTTTACACTTCAGCTTGCGGAAGACAGCAAATTTAACAACATGATCGGTACTGCCGTGACCTCTGGTTCTGAGAAAACGCAGACGCTTCCGTTCATGGACGAAAACAATGAGAGGGTTAAGCTCAAGTACTCGCTTTCTGATATCAGGAATAATCCCGACGACCCGGGTGGCTCCACGGGTGGCTCTTTCAAGACCTTTACGTACTATGTGCGCGAGAAAACCGACGGTTCGCAGTTCTCGCACTACACGTACGACCACTCGGTCTATAAGTTCACGGTTGAGCCAACGTATGACGACAAAAAAGGAGAGATCAAATGTAGGGTTACCTACAGGAAGGGAACCGTTGACCCCGGCGGTACGTGGAAAAACACCGATAATGTGGACCACAATTTTCCCGACGCTATCCCCACCTTCACCAACACCTACTCCACCTCTTTGCCCCTTTCTGGTATGTCGGGCGTCACTCTGACGTACCTTGCCGGCGCGGCGGTGCTTTGCGCTGCTGCGGCCTGGATGCACATTCGTCGCAAGGCGAATGCGAAGGGAGGTAAGCGTCGTGAATAAGAAAGTTTGCTCCTTCCCGATCTTGTTTGCGCTGCTTGCCCTCCTGATCGGCACCTGCGCGGTTGTGTTCCCCGCTTCCGCGCAGGCTGCGCCGACCTCGACCGGTTCCATCACGGTGAGCGGCACCGTGGCGCGCAGCTACGACGCCTACCAGATCTTTAGCGCCAACGTCGTCGACGGCGACAGCGACGCCAAGATCGCCACCGAGCTTGCCTGGGCAAGCGACGCCGTGCGCGACGCCGCGCTGCCCGTGCTGCACAGCGCCGGCATGCCCAATTCCCAGACCACCGCGCAGGAAGCTGCCGAGTGGCTCAACACCGATTCCCACCTTACGGGCGCGCTGAGCGCACAGCTCGCTCGTTCCCTCCAGAGCTCTGTCACCGTGCCCGTGGCCCTTAACGCGGGCACGGCGGCCGAGCTGCCCTGTGGCTACTGGCTCATCGTCGCGGACGACGCCACCATTTCCCAGGACGAGGCCGGCACCGCGCCGATCATGGCGCTGGTCGGCGGCAGCGCCGTCACCGTCAAGCCCAAGGCGGCGACGCCCAAGGTTGCCAAGCATGTGCTGGAGGACAGCACCGCCGCCTGGCAGAAGGCCGCCGACGCCACGGTCGCCGACGACCTGTACTGGCGCCTCTCGGCCACGGTTCCGGCAGGGCTAACGGCCTACGATACCTATACGGTGCGGTTCGTCGACACCATGAGCGCGGGGCTCGACCCCTCCAAGGTGGCCGCGAGCATGCGCGTGTACGTGGCGGCGGGCGCGGACGGCGGCATCGACGCCGTCTCGGCCGGCAAGGACGGCCGCGCCGTCACCGAGCCCGCGAAGGGCTGGACCGACATCACGGCCCAGTGCGCCACCAAGGTAGCGGCCGATGGTAAGACCTTCACCGTGCGCACCGGCGACCTGATCGCCGCGCTCGGCGGGGCCGACGCCTTCACCGCGGGCGCCCGCGTGGTCGCCGTGTACAACGCGCCGCTCAACAGCGCGTGCAGCCACGGCATCGCGAAGGGCAACCCCAACGAGGTCTACCTGCGCTACCCGCGCTCTCCCTTTACCGACCAGTCCGGCGACGCCGGCTTCACCCGCACGCCGAGCGACGATGCGTGCGCCTACACCTGGGATCTTGCGCTTACCAAGCGTGGCAGCGACGGCGACAAGCCGCTTGCTGGGGCGGTCCTGAGCGTCACCGACGACCGCGGCCGCACGCTGGCGGCCGACGGCACGTGGGATGCGGAGGGCAAGGCCACCGTCACCACGGGCGAGGACGGCCGCGTGACCGTCTCGGGCGTGGACTCGGACAAGCTGGAGGTCCGCGAGCTCAAGGCGCCCAAGGGCTACACCGCCTTTGAGGGCACGCGCTCCGTGACGGTCAAGGCCGAGGGCCTGGACGTCGACCAGGTGGCCGCTGCCAAGCCCAAGCTCACCATCACGGCCGAGTCGCCCCTGCGCGCCGACAGCGCGGACGGGTCGACGGGCAGCCTGGAGGCGTCGCTCATCAACACGCCCACCGGCACACCCCCTAGCATTACCACCGGAGGCTTTATGCCCTCGACTGGCGATATGGCAATGTACGCCGCGGCCGCCGCAGCGGTCGCCGGAGCCGCGCTCATCGTGGTCGCGCTCCTGGTCAAGCGGGGAGGTGGCAGCCATAAAGAGTAGCTGGCAGCCCCACAGAGAGCGGGGCGAGACGTAGCGAAGTAGATGCTAAGACACAGACAGATGATGACCGATCGAATGAGAATCGAACGGAAAACGGAGGAAAAGAAGATGAGCATGAGCAAGAACATCGCACGCCTGGCAGTAACCGCCGGCCTCACAGCAGCGCTGAGCTTCGGCGGCGTCATGGCCCCGGTTACCATGGCGTTTGCTGATGGTGCGACTACTTCGACCAATAGCATCACCATCAATAAGAACAATGAGAACGGCGATGTGAAGTACAAGGCATATCAAATCTTTAAGGCCGATGTCGTGGACAAGGACGGGAAGAGGGTCGCGTCCAACGTCGATTGGGCCAACGGGCTATCTGAAACTGTTAGGACTGGCATCATTGCCGCCATAAAGAATGCCGACGAACGCGGCGAGCTTCCCAATGATCCCTCCGCACAGGACGTCGCCGACTGGATGGCCACAAATCTCCAGGATGCTTCTCAGGTTGTGAACAATGGTGATTTGCTCGATACGATTGCTAGCTTGGTCAAGGGCACTACTCCTGTCACGCCAAAGGGAGCTTCTACCGCTGCTTTCGCCGCGGACATCTCAGTATCATTTGATAACTCTGGCTACTATCTCTTCCTGACGGACGATGACTCTATCGGCACTGCGGATAGCTATTCCGGCAAAAAGCAGACTGGCACTTCGCCGATCTTCGCTGTCGTGGGCGGCAGTGCTGTTGAGGTTACCGAGAAGACCGGCATTCCTACGGTTACAAAGAAGATTAAGGACGACAAGCCTGGCAGCGTTTGGGCCGACAAGGCTGACTCGCAGGTTGGTCAGAATGTTCAATATCAGCTGACCGGCACCGTTGCCGAAAACGTGGCCTCGTTCAATACTTACTACTACGAGTTCCGCGACGAACTGTCTGCTGGCCTGATTGCCGACAATAATTCGGTCCATGTTACGGTTTATGCGAACAACGAGGATACGAGTGGAACCGAGGTAAACCTTCCCACGGGCGCGGTTGAATACAATACGACTGGCAACAATAATGTTCTGACGGTTAAGTTTAATGATTTGAAGGCTGTGACCGCCAAGAACGGTTCCTCTGCCATTAGCATCACCAAGGACTCCAGGGTCGTCGTCACCTACACCGCAAAACTCAATCCCGCGAAGACTGAGAAGATTACCGTTGGCGGCGCGGGCAATGACAACAAAGTTAAGCTCATCTACTCCAATAACCCCATGAGCGGTGGCAAGGGTGAGTCCGTGCCCGATACCGTTCGTGATTACACCTATGCGCTTAAGCTCGTCAAGGAAGACTCTGTCGATAGTAACACCAAGCTCAAGGACGTCATGTTTACCATCAAGGCCACGGGCGCTGACGAGCTTGAGTCTGGCAAAGTGGGCACGCAGTATGTTCATGAGAACGGTTCGCTTGGCGATGACGAGTACAGGTTCAAGACTAATGAGAATGGTGAAATCAACGTAAAGGGCCTCGATGCCGGTACCTACACGGTGCACGAGGTTGAGGGCAGTAACCCTGGCTACAACACGTTGGATGACTTTACCTTCACAATCTCGACTGTCAAGGAGGACAGCACCGATAGTCTCAAACAGGATGAGGGACAAAACGAGCTGACCGTTTCTGCCAGCAAGTCGAACATTGACCTTGTTGAAACGCCTAGCGTTAATAACGGTACTATTACTCTCACCGTCAAGAACAAGAAGGGCTCCAACCTCCCGCTGACCGGCCTTAACGGCGTGACCTTCACATGGATCGCTGGTGGCGCGGTGCTGTGCATCGGCGTGGCGCACCTCATCCGCAGCCGTAAGCAGGCCGAGGAGTCCGAGCAGGAGTAACGCTCGCTCACCCATCCCTTTGGCAGGTGGGATGTGATGGCCATGAGACTTGCGGACACTTTTCTCGTCCATCCACGTTCTTGCTTTGCCATTCTCTTTTCGGGGCAGACTCCGCACTGGAGTCTGCCCCGTTTTTTCGGGATAGCGCAGCCAGGCTCCATCGTCCGATGCGGGCACGTTCGTCATCGCGTTTCTTGACTCGTATGAGGTTGGGTTTAAGGTCCGTAGGCGCACGCGCGGTGCGGACGGTAGAAGGCATTTGCGCCGCGCGTGCAAATTGAAATGCCCGTGGTTCGGAGTCCGGACATTTAACAACACCGGAAACTGGTCGCCCGCGCTTTCGAACACTTACGCGGGGTGCGTCGTTTTCTATTGATATTGTATCCCGAATCGCCCCGCCGATCCGGGACATTCTGAAAACTCAAATGCGGGCTTATGCACGAAAGGAATCTCGTCAATTCCGAAAATTATGTATAATTCAATATAAACTGGAATCAAACGAAAATGATGGAAATGAACGAAGCGCTAATCTACTTACAAGAAGCACTAGGCCTCTCCGCCAAGGCCAAAACTTGGCCTGGATCCACACGCTTGCCGCTGCATCTGCGGGCGGTTGAGGTCCGCGCTGTTGACGCAAACGGTTTTTCGTTTTTGCTTGCAAGTTTGCCTACTGGCGTCGGGCTTCCCGAGGCTAAGAGAGTCTATAGTCAGCTAGCCTTACGCGCGGAGACTCCTGTTGTCGTTTCGTTTCCTGATGCCGATGCACGTCAGCGCAAAGCATTGATCGCACAAGGGATTCCCTTTGTCTGCCCAGGTAGACAGGCTTTTCTTCCATTTATGGGCACAGCCTGCACGGAGAGGGGCGGTGCCCGGTTTCGCAATCGCGCGACCAAGATGTCACCCAACGCACAGGCTGCCGCAATCTGGGGAGTAGCCCAGGAGCCATATCGTCCCTATGACCTTTGTCGTGCGCTTGGGATTTCGGCAAGCCGCGCGAGTGAGGCCATAACCGAGCTTGTTGACAGGGGGCTCGCGAGGCGCGAGCGTCGCGAGCGACGTGTCGTCGTGTTCCCTGTTGCTGTTGATCTTTTGCTCAGTGAGCACATGGCAGAGCTCTCCTCGCCTGTCTCGAAGGTCTTTTTTGCAAGGAAGACGCCGCAGATCGACTGTCTTGTTGACGCCGGGGAGACGGCGCTCGCCGCGCGTTCGATGCTCGCTGCGCCGGGCATGGAACAAAAGGCCGTCTTAAGAAGTGCATGGCGTCAACTGAGCGACCTCGAAGTCGCAGACGGGGAGTTGCCGGATAACGAGACGGCGATGATCCAAGTGTGGCGCTATGCGCCCGTGTTTGCCGACTCCTCCCGTGTCGACAACATTTCGCTTGCGCTATCTTTGGCGGCAATTGACGATGAGCGAATTCAGCTCGAAGTCGATCGAATGTTTGAAAGGGAATATCCATGGCAAGAAGCGCTGTAGAAGGCCTCCAAGAATTTCAGCAGCATATGCAAGAAGCTGCAGGATCGTATGCCCTTATCGGCGGCACGGCATGCGACATTTTGCTCGCGGAGGCGGGACTTCCGTTTAGGGCGACTCACGATTTTGATGTGGTAATTGTCGCCGATGACCGGTTGCCTCAGACGGCAGAAGCCATATGGACTTTGGTGCGTGATGGCGGTTACCGCTGCGGCTGGGGCGAAGGCAAAGGCTCATGTTTTTATCGGTTTACAGAGCCTAAGAGGCCGGGTTACCCCCATATGATCGAACTCTTCGCGAAGTGCCCCGACTTTCTAAAGGGTCGTGAGGGGATTGATGTGGCGCCAATTCACGTTGATGAAAACATAAGCAGTCTTTCGGCAATTTTGTTGGACGATGCTTACTACAGCTTGTTCCTTCAGGGAATTCGGACCGTAGGCGGCGTTTCGGTCCTGGGTACGGAATACATTGTCCCGTTCAAAGCGAAGGCGTATCTCGACCTAAAAGCCAGAAGGGAAGCGGGAGAGAACGTTGATTCGAGGAAGGTAAAAAAGCATAAACGCGATGCTCTGAGGCTCGCTCAGCTGCTTGGCGAGTCGGAAGGTGTCGACCTGCGCGGAGAACTGAAGGACGATATGCTTGCGTTTGTTAAAGATTGCGAGGTGGGCGACGTCAATCTGAAACAGATTGGGGTTGCGGGCGTAACGATGGCGCAGTTGCTCGAGACGATGAAAGCAACATATGGCTTGATTGGTTGAGTGGGGTTACGTGGCCCGGACGGCGCAGCCTAGCTGCGTTGTCCGGCGTGGAAGCTCGCTAATCAGCTATTATTTGTTTAGACAACTTGAGTTGTAGAGGAGTGACCGGCGATGGTGCAGGGCGCCAAACATATGAAGAGCAATAACGCCGCGACAAACGGTGGCTCAAGCCCTCAGCCCAAACCTCAACCAAAACCCAAGCGTCGTCGCAAGCGGTTGCCGCGCTGGGCCGACCGGCTCATCACCATCGTCATCATCCTTATTGGCGTGGGCCTTATGACCTGGCCGTGGATCTTGGACCGGCTCGAGGCCTCGGGCGTGTTCAACCAGATCAGCACGGTGTCCAGCACCGTGGACGCGCTGTCTGCCGAGGAGCGCGAGCGCATCCTGCTCCAGGCGCGCTCCTTTAACGAGCAGCTGGCGGGCGAGGCCACCGAGCTTCCCGCCGACCAGATTGAGCCTTACGCCCAGCAGCTCATCTTTGACCGCGACCCCATGATGAGCTGGGTCGAGATCCCCTCCATCGACGTGAGCATGCCCATCTACCACGGCACGAGTGAGGAAGTCCTTATGGCGGG
>USEF01000003.1 GCA_900553475.1 uncultured Collinsella sp.
CGCGCAGCCTCGGAGAGACGCGTGCCGCCGCAATCGCGGCATGCTCCCTCGCGCAAAAAGCGCGCAACGCGTTTTAAGCCCTTATCGTCCTTGACCTTGGCGAGCGCATTCTCGACGGTATAGACGGCGTTGTAATAGGTGAAGTCGAGCGGCGTGGCGCCCTCACCGTTTTTGGGAACGTAGAGAATGTGCTTCTTAACCGCTGGACCATGAAACACGATGTCGCGCTCTTGAGGCGTGAGCTGGTTAAACGGCACGTCGGTACGCACGCCCATCTCGCCTGCCACCTGCTTCATCAGATCCCACATGAGCGTGCCCCAGGGAAGGACTGCGCCCTCGTTGATGGTCTTTGACTCGTCGGGCACCAGGCTCGCCTCGTCCACCTCGCGCATGACACCGGTGCCGCCACAGGTGGGGCATGCGCCGCCGCTATTGAAAGCCAAATCCTCGGCACTCGGCGCGTAGAACTCGCGGCCGCATGTCGGACACGTGAGCGACAGGCCCGCAGCTACGTTAAGGCTCGGTTCCACACGCGCCCCGCAATGCGGGCACACGTGATGGGCGCAACGGCTAAAGAGCAGACGCAGGCTGTTGTTGAGCTCGGTCATGGTACCAAAGGTCGAGCGCACGCCCGGCACGCTCGGACGCTGGTGCAGCGCGAGCGCCGCCGGCACGTGCAAGACCTCATCCACCTGGGCATGTTCGGCCTGCGTCAGACGACGGCGGGTATAGGTGCTGAGCGCCTCCAGATAGCGGCGCGAGCCCTCGGCATAAAGAACCCCGAGTGCCAGCGAACTCTTGCCCGAGCCCGACACGCCGGCAATACCCACGAGCCTTCCCAGCGGGATATCAATATCGATGTCCTTGAGATTATGGACGCGTGCGCCACGTACCTCGATAGCCTGCGGGCTCATCTTCTGTTCCGTCACCCTTATCACCCTACTCATGCCATAGAACGCGATCGCGAATGTACGCGCCCAGCATGGGCACGGTAAACCGGACGAGGCCGTATCCGGCAGCCTCGATGACGCGCTCGCGAATCAGGCTTGCGCGATATTTACTCGCCCAGCTTTGGGTTCGGTCGCAACGCTCAATGATGTCCGCCATGCGCGTCGGCTTGTCCTCGTCAACCGCCATAGCCTCGATAAAGAGGCGCTGTGGACTGCGCAGCCCGTAATACAGGGGCGCGTCAACCGCTTCGTAGAACTCGGAGACGGCATCGGCGTAGCCAGCCTCGACATCGCACACTTCAATGACCTGCGAGCCACGCCGGACAGCAGACCGCCACATGTAATAGCCCACCAGCTGAACCATATAGGGATGCCCCATGCTCTTGCGCGCCGCAAGGTCCGCCGTCTCCGCATCAACGTAAAGACCAGCGTCTTTGACCGTCTGGATATACGAATCGCGCACTTTAGGCAAAGAAATCGCCCCCAGCGTACGCTGCTGAGCACGCCGCAAAAACGTCACGCTCGGCTCTTCGAGCAAGTCATCAACCATACTGGGTAAGCCGGCGAACACCAGCGCAAGACCGCGCTGGTCGCTATCGGACAAGCCCGTAGCATCTTGATCTCCGGGCACTTGCTGATAGAGAACGGCAAGTGCCGCCAGTTCCTCGATAGACGCAGATTGGGCCTCGTCAATCGCAAACAGTATGCCCTTGCCTGGACCGAGCTTCTTGAGGCGCTCGTTGACCAGCCCTCGCAACGTTTCGCCCTTTGCTCGCGCCGCCTCGACCGACATCCGGCCAAACGACGGACCGAGCTCCATTGACGTCACAACGGGTTTATTCGAGCGAAGCGCGTCGGCCAAGCGGTCGCATAAGCCAAGCGAAGCGAAATCGGAGACAACCGCCCATCCGCGCGCGCTGGCTAGACGTTGCAGCTCCCGTAGGAGAACCGTTTTGCCACAGCCGCGGTTTCCCGTAATGAGCATGAGCCTTCCGGGGGCACCGGCGCCGTTATCGAGCCCTTCCTCGAAATCTTCGATGACCGACTCACGACCGATGAGTATCGGAGGCCGCTTGCCTGCCGTTGGCTTAAAGGGATTCGGGTTCATGTCGGCCTCCTCGGATTGGCAAACCCTGGTAATAGTTATACCAACTTGTACCGAGTTATACCAATAGCATGTAACAAAGGAACTGCCCCTTTGTCACATGTGGCCGAAAAACTCCGCGTCTGCTGCTCGCCAGGGGCGGAAGGTGGCAGGGTCGATCTTTACGTGCGCCGCGGCGGGCACGTCGTACCATTTGACCGTGTAGCCGGCGCCGTGAGAGCAAAAGACCGAGTCGGGCGTGTTGGGCAGATCGGCCTCGGGCTCATAGGCGGCCGCCTCGATTACGCGCTCGGCATCATGGCAAGCCGCATAGCCGGCGAACTCTAGGTACAGATGCCCGCGACCACTCGTGTAGGCAGCCACCTCCAGCGCGTAATCCTGCACCTCAGATGCCGGCACGCGACCCACAAGCTTCGCCCGGTCTCCCGCCATCGTCGGCGGCTCGTACTCGGCACCCATGCGCGTGGCATCCGAGAGTGCCCGGCCCACGCACTCCCCCGGCACCTCGAGCTCAAAGCGATACCACGGCTCCAGCAGCACCGCAGCATCCGCCTCACGCGCCTGCATGAGTCCCTGTCGAATCGCACGGTACGTGGCCTGGCGAAAATCGCCACCCTCGGTGTGTTTGGCATGCGCGCGGCCGCCCGTGAGCGTAATGCGCACATCGGTGATGGGAGAGCCGGTCAGCACGCCCAGGTGATCACGCTCCATGGCGTTGGTGAGCGCCAGACGTTGCCAGTTAAGATCGAGCTCGTCGGTCGAGGTCACGGTGCCAAACTGCACGCCCGAACCCGCTGGCAACGGCTCCAGGCGCAGATGCACCTCGGCATAGTGGCGCAGTGGCTCAAAGTGGCCCACGCCCTCGACCGGCTGCGAAATGGTCTCCTTATAGAGAATGCCGCCAGACTCAAACGCAACCGAAAGGCCAAAGCGATCGGCCAACACCCGCTGCACGACCTCGAGTTGCACGGCGCCCATCAACTGCAAATGAATCTGCTCAAGATGAGTGTTCCAGCTTACGCCGAGCATGGGATCTTCGTCCGCCAACTCAGTCAGTGCTTTGAACACCGCATGGACATCGTGTTCGCCCGGAAGCACCGTATAGGTGAGGACCGGCGCAATGACGGGCGTATCGCCCGCGGGCTCCGCGCCCAGGGCGTCCCCCGGGCGAACGTGCGCAAGACCCGTCACGGCACAAATACCGCCAGCGGCAACTTCTTGGGCAAGCTCATACTTTTCGCCGTTATAGATGCGTACCTGATCGACCTTCTGCTCCCATGCCTCGGCACCGGAACGTCCGCCAATCATCTGTTTTGCGTGCAGCGTGCCGCCGGTCACTTTAACCCATGCCAAGCGCTCGCCGCGATCCCCGCGGCTGACACGATAGACGCGCGCGGCAAACTCCGGGAGCCATGTCTGTTCACGCATCAGCGCACATATGCCATCCAGCAGCTCGTCCACGCCTTGATCCCTGAGCGCCGAGCCGGCAAAACAGGGAAAGAGCTTGCGCTCAGCAACCATGCGCGACAGCGTTGCGACAGAAAGCTCACCCGCCTCAAGAAACTCCTCGAGCGCTTCTTCGTCTAACGCGGCAGCGTCTTCCTGAACGCCACCACCCGTCAGCAGTTCGTTGGCATCCAGGCAGCCCTCGGAAAGACGTTGCCCAAGTTGTGCCAGCAAAACATCGCGGCCGGGATTCTCCAAATCGATTTTGTTGATATAGATGAACGTCGGGATGTCATAGCGTGCAAGCAGGTGCCACAGGGTTTCGGTGTGCCCCTGCACGCCGTCGTTGGCGCCCACAACTAAAATCGCGTAGTCCAGCGCGCGCAATGTGCGCTCCGCCTCGGCCGAAAAATCGACATGCCCCGGTGCATCCACGAGCATGACGTGGGTATCGCCATGGTCGAGTACGGCCTGCGACGAGAAAATCGTGATGCCGCGCTCGCGCTCGATCGCGTCAGTGTCCAGATGCGAATCACCATCGTCCACGCGGCCGCGCTTGCGAATGCGACCCGCGTTGAACAGCATGGCCTCGGCCAGCGTGGTCTTGCCGGCATCGACATGCGCCAAGATTCCAACGACCGCTTGCTTCGACATGGCTCTCCTCTTATTGCAAGCCCATCGCACGCGGCAACGGGCGTCCTCGTTCCACACTGGATGATACAATTTACGGGCCGGCGGGCGAAGCGGGCCCTATCCCCCGACCGAGCTCATCGCCCCGCGTTGCCGCGCGGCGATTTTCGTAGGTTCGCGCCTTGCGAAAGCCGGCTTGCAAAACAGCGCAGCGAACGAAAATGGCCCCGGGTGGGACCATTTTCGTTCGCGCGAATTATTGATATGAGGCGTCGCTCTTACGCCTCGCGCAGCCAATCAAACGCGACGCGCGGCGTACCGTCCGACACATATACGATACCGGCGCGCTTAAACCCGGCCTTGGCGATGGCTCCCTGCATGGGCAGGTTGTCCTGATGCGTGTCGATGCGCAGGTGATCGGCACGCTCCTTGGCAAAGGCAAACATCGCAGCCGCGACACCGTGCACGGTGCCATCGGACGCCACACGGTGCAGCACGGCGTACGGAGCGTCGCTACGCCATTGGCCATCCTCAATTACGTCATAGCACTCGTCCGGGCCCGGCAAAAAGGCAAACGTCGCCACCACGTGGCCGTCGACTTCGCACACATAGCTGCCACCGGCGGCGATATCGGCAGCCAGCTGCTCGGCAGAAGGCGTGCCCTCGGGCCACTGCGTGGCGTTGCCATGCGCGCGCATAAAGGCGCGGGCCGCGTCATAGATAGCAATGACGGCGGGAATGTCGGTATCGAGGGTTTTTCTGATCATCACGCGGCGACCTCACGTTTATTGGTATCACTTTGATTGGGCAATGATACCAGCGTTTGGAGAGGGGCGCGAAGCAGATGGGAAGCAAAAAGCGGGCCGCCTGGTCAAAGGCAAAATGCGAGTTTTTAAGCGCTGCCACGGGCAGCGATATGAGCGACCTGTTTGCGCGCGAAGACGAGCGCCGCGACGCCCTGGACGCCGAGCGCGATGAGGCCTGGCGCTACAAGTCGTGCGAACGCAAAAACCGTTACGACACACGCGCCGAGGCCGAGGCAGTTATGGCCGACTGCGAAAACCGCGGGCGGCGCGGTTTGGCCTGCTACAAATGCGAATACTGCGGTGGCTGGCACCTGACATCGCACCCATGGAAATAGGCGCCGCATCGGCACGGCATTGACGGAGCGCCAGCCATCGCACGCAAGCTACGGGCGCGGCGGCACCAAAACATCGTAACGAACGGCCTTGCCCGCAAGTTGATAGCTCGGCTTAACGCCGGCAAGCAGCGGGCCCTTCACCGGCCGCTTGATAACGACTTTGCGCGGATGCACCGCAAGCGCTGCCTGGACCAGCGCCTCCTCATCGGCACACGGTTGCTCCAAATGATGCAAAAGTTGGAACTTCTTTTTAACCGCCGCGCTCTTGGTGCGTCCGGGAAACATGGGGTCCAGATACACCACGTCGGGAGCGGCAAGCTCGCCCTGACCGATCAACTCAGCCGTATGGTGAAGGCCGGCAATGCTGTCCTCGCCCGCATGAAGGCGCATGCGTGCCACGGCAGCCGCAAGCACCGGATCATCTGCCGCGCGATCCAAGGCATCCTTGAGGAGCGCCGCGATCACGCAATCCTGCTCATACAGATCGACGGTAAAGCCCGCGGCCGCCAGCAGCAGCGAATCCTCGCCAAAGCCCGCCGTGGCATCAATCGCCCATGGCCGCTCGATGCCTTTTGCGCGCGCAGCCTTTACCAGCAACTCTTGTTGCAGACGGCCCTGTTTAAGCCGCGGAAGCATGCGGGTGAAATCGGCGCGCAGCTCCATCGTGCCGTCGGTGAGCGTGAGGCCCTCGGACTTCCGCACGAGCTCGAGCCCCGCGGCCCGAGCAACAGAAAAGGGATCGACGACGCCCATGGACACTCCTTAACAAGCAAAACGAATACGCGGGGCGCCGTTTATGCCAGCACCCAACCGTCCGCTATTGTCCCACATGCGACATGGCCCACAGCATCGCAATGCAAAGCACCGCCATCAATCCCGTGCACACGGCAGCGATCACAGAATCGCCCATGCGCCTTCCCAACGACCGCGGCTCACGCACTTGCCCTGTTCCGTACATCATGGCTCCTCCTTGAGACCAGCTCCTTGTTACGGCCTCATCATCCCAGCGCCGCACATGGGCTGCCATCGATTTGGCTTACGTCCAGCTTTCCTTTTTGAAAGGTTGGACCGTACAGGCAAGAGACGCTTTCAAACGCATGCATCGTCCCGTTGAACTACAATGTGCTTCACGATATGTGCCGTAACCTGGGCGCGACAGATTCTCCGCGCCCGCATCGAAAGGACCAGCTATGAGCGCTGCTCGCAAGACACTCAAAATCCTTGCCCTGATTTATTTTGTTCTGGGCATCGCCAGCCTCGTCATCGGAATTGCCGGCATTGTTACCGGCAATTTTGGATCCGCTTACGGATCGAACGCCACACTCGCCGCTGTTGTGGTGATTGTTAAGGGCCTCGTCGACCTTGCCGCAGGCGTCGCCGGTATCAAGGGCGCCAACAAGCCTTCGCAGGTAGACGGCGCATTTAAGCTCGGTATCGTTGCCGCGGCAGCCACGCTCCTCCAAGCCGTGCTCACGCTTCCCGCACTCGGCGGCAGCTCCGTCAATATAATCGCCTTTGTCATCGTGGTCTACGACCTGTTCTTTGTTCAGCAGGCACACGCCGTTAAGGCCGAGAACAAGGACCGCCTGTAAGCGCCCGCTTCTCATAACCTCTGTTGCAACCAAGCAACTAAAAAGGGCCGATCGCGCATCTCCGCGGTCGGCCCTTTGCGTTTGCCTAGATAAAACCTACCAAAATAAACCTGTCCCTTTTTTGGCAGGTTAGTGGCGGTACTCGGCGATGATGAAGTCGATGTCGGTTTGAAGGGTGTCCAAATTTGCCAGGCGCTCTTTGTCGGCAGGGCGCGTGCGATAGTAGTACGGCGTCATCTGGAACACCGCCTCGATGTCGGCCTGCGTCTGGAGCGTAATATTCGCAGATACCCGGTGCGTTCCGACTAACTCGAGCTCGGTTGTCTTCGGCAGCTTCTCATCGTTAAGGTACGGCGTGTCGTAGAGCACCTCCTTGAGCCCAAACAGATGACGTGCACCTGGCACGACGGTGTAGAGCGAGCCCTCGGGCGCCAGCACGCGAGAAAACTCACGCTCGTTAAAGGGAGCGAAGAGCTCGGTCACCATATCGAAGGCGCCATCGGCCACGGGGATATCCTTCATGTTGGCCACGAAGTAGGTCGCGTCGCCGCGCTTGGCGGCCAGGCGCACCATCTCCTTGCCCAGGTCGAAACCGTAAGCATCCACGCCCGGCACCGCGCCCATGGCGCTGGTGTAGTAGCCCTCGCCGCAGCAAATATCGAGCAAGGCCAGCGGCTTGTCCGACGTAGCTGCGCACCGCTGAGCTCGTTCGCGCACCAGCTCGACCATCGCATCGCGCAACGGCGCATAGTAACCGCGGTTCAGAAAGTCGCGACGGCTGCGTGCCTGCGACTTGGGATCGCCCATGGAGTCGCCGCTCTTGGACGAGCGCAGCAGATATAGATAGCCCTCGCGAGCACGGTCAAACCGGTGTCCGCCCGCGCATGCAGCGCCGCGTTCGTCATCCACCAACGGTTCATGGCAAACGGGACACAACAACATGGCAACTCCTTAGCGCGAACAACACAACACCCACCATTGTCGCACGCCTTCCCCACCTAGTCATTGGGGACGTTCTTAAACGACTAGTCAAAAGGGACACTCTTGCGTCACATAGGGACACTCCTTTTGGTCGGTGCCAAAGAGTGTCCCCAACGACTAGTCGTTTAAGAACGTCCCCAACGACTATAAGAACGTCCCCAATGACTAGTCGATTAGGAGTATCATCGTCTGCGCAAATAGGCACGAAAGAGCATATTAGAGATTGAGAGCGTATGGCTGACACCGTATCTAAGCACATTGACATGACCACCGGCTCGCTGTGGCGCAATATTCCCCTATTCGCCTTCCCCGTGGCCGCCACGAGCATCTTGGAGCAGCTGTCGAACCTCATCGCCACGGTCATCATCGGTAACTTCTCGGGCGACCAGGGAACCCTCGCCATGGCGGCGGTCGGCTCCAATGTTCCGCTTACCAGCCTTATGCTCAACCTGTTTATTGGCATGTCGCTTGGCTCCAACGTGGTCATCGCCAACGCTATCGGCCGCAACGATCAGAACATGGTCAAACGCGCCGTCCATACCTCGATTTTAATGGCGCTCGTGGGCTTTTTCGTCATCGCGCTGGGCGAGATCTTTGCCGAGCCCATGCTCGCCGCGCTCAACGTTCCCGCCGAAACCATGCCGCTCGCTTCGCTCTACCTGCGCGTCTTTTTGCTCAGCATGCCCTCAATCTTGCTTTACAACTTTGAGGCCGCGATCTTCCGCTCCGTCGGCATCACCCGCATGCCGCTGCAGGCGCTTGCCGTGTCCACCGTCCTCAACATTGGCCTGGATCTCATCTTTGTCCCTGTGCTCCACTGGGGTGTCGCGGGCGTCGCCATCGCCACCGCCATCGCCTACACCGTCAGCGCCGCCACGCTTTTTATCCGCCTGCTCAAGACCGACTCCGTCGTCCGTGTCACCCCGCGCGACTTGGCTATCGACCCCGTCGCCCTCAAGCGCATCGTTAAGATCGGCCTGCCCGCCGGCATCCAGAGCGCTGTCTTTGCCGTCGCCAACATCATCATCCAGTCTGCCATCAACAGCCTGGGCACCGAGGTCATGGCGGCATCGAGCGCCGCCATGAGCCTGGAGTACGTGTGCTACAACCTGCTCAACAGCTTTAGCCAGGCTTGCACCACCTTTGTGGGACAAAACCACGGTGCCCGCCAGATCGACCGCTGCACCAAGACGCTCAAGGTCTGCCTAGTCGAAGGCGGTATCGTCGCGCTCACCACAATTATCGTTATTGTCGGCCTGGGGCGCGAGATTTTGTCGCTGTTCAACAGCGATCCCAACATCGTCTCAATCGGCTATATCCGCGTGTGCTCAATCTTCCCGGCGTACGCCTTTAGCATGTTCTACGAAAACATGTCAGGCTACCTGCGCGGCTTTGGTATCTCGCTCACGCCCGCCCTCATCACCATGATCTGCGTCTGCGGCATCCGCTTCTATTGGGTGTTCTTCGTGTTCCCGCACTTCCGCACCTTTGCGAACATCATGATGGTCTACCCCATCAGCCTGGGCACCACGGCGTTCTTTATGGTCGTGGCGGTGCTACTCTGCCACCCGGCACGCACCTATCGCGCCACCCAAGCCAAAGCGACAGCCCGCTAAACACCGCACTCAACGCCACACCAGCCATTAATTGACAACATGCGAGCTCATATAGTCGATAAAGCGCCTCGTGGCGATGGGCATGGTGTCCCAGCTGCGCCAGGCGGCCACCACGTCGCGCGAGGGGGCGTGCACGATGGGACGTACGCGAATATCGGCCCGCATGCCCTCCACAGTACGGCGGTAGAGCATGCTCACGCCTAGGCCCTCCTCCACCATCGCCATGATGGTGTAGTCGTCGGTTACCTCGCTCGTCACGTGTGGCGACAGTCCATGCGCCGCAAATGCATCGAGCACCAGGCTCTGTTCGCCCTCATCCAGCAGCACAAACGGCTCGGACGCCAGATCGGCGAGCGTCACCTTTTCCTTTGCCGCCAGCGGATGCGCGGCCGGCAACAATGCCACCAACTCGTCGTGATAGACGACGCGCTTCTCGAGCCCAGCGGTAAATCCGCGTGCCGTAAAACAAAAATCAACCACGCCATCGTGCACCCATTGAGCGTTGCGCGTGTAATCGCCCTGCTTGAGGGTGAAGCGTACGCCCGGGTGCAGCGCACCAAAATCGCGGATCACGCGCGGCAGCACGGTACGACTCACGTTGGTAAACGTCGCGATGCGAATATCTGTCGAGGAGAGCCCCAGTAGCTCCTGGCGCTTGCCCTCGAGCTCGGCCTCGGCGGTCACAATCTGGCGCAGGTACGGCAGATACTGCTTGCCGTCGCGCGTAAGCGATACACCCTGCTTGCCGCGCTCGATAAGCGTGGTGCCCAGCTCACGCTCGAGCGCCTTGACGGCCTGGCTCACCGCACTTTGCGTATAGCCCAGCTCGTCCGCCGCACGTTTCAGGCTGCCGCAATCGACCACCATACAAACAATCTGATACCGCGATGCCATCGTGCCTCCACATCGATGTAGCTGTAAAACGTTTTGCCAGGGCTTTTTCTGCCAACATTAGTATTTCTTAATCATACTGAAGATACATTCGCTTTACTACATCCACATCTGGGAGCAGAATCCTTTTTACGAAACCGTTCTGTAACAAAAGGAGTCCCATGGATCGCAAAAAAGCAATCGCGCTCTCATTTTCCGTTCCCGTCGCATGGGGCTTTTCGTACCCCCTCATGAAGATCGGCATGGACAGCATGAACGCCACGAGCATCGTTGCGCTGCGCTGCATCATCGCCTTTGTGGCCTGCCTTTTGCTCTTCCACAAGCGCGCTTTCCGCATCAACCGCGACCTTATGGTCCGTGCCGCCATCATCGGCGCCATTATGGCAACCGAGCTCACCTGCATGTGCTTGGGCTCTAGCCTCACTTCTGCCTCCACTGCCGGCTTTTTGCAGAGCCTGACGGTCGTGATCGTGCCGTTTGCCAACGCCGCCCTGCTGCGCCGCGCCCCCGAACGCAAAGTGCTCGTCGGCACCGCCATCGTCACCTGCGGTATGTTGCTGCTCTCGGGCGCCGACTTCACCAGCCTGAACCCAGGCGCGCTCATCATGCTGCTCTCCGCCTTTGTCTATGCCGGCCATATCATTGTGGCGAAGCGCTTTGTCGAAGATATCGACCCGCTGGCTCTGGGCGTTTGGCAGCTGGGCTTCGGCGGCTTGTTCTCGGGTATCGCCGCATGCGTCTTTGGCGGTTTCACACTTCCCAGTACGCCCAGCGAGATCGTGGTCGTCGTCGCGCTCGCACTCATCTGCTCTGCCTACGGCTTTATCACCCAGACGCTCGTGCAGCCCCACGTGCCCGCCGAGACCACCGGCTTCGCCTTCTCGCTTGAGCCGGTCTGCTCCGCTGTCTTTTCGTTCTTCCTGGTTGGCGAGGTCCTGAGCCCCATCGCCTTCTTTGGCGCCGCCCTCATCCTAACCGGCGTCATGGTGGCAACCGTCGAGCTTCCGCGCCTCCGCGCACATGGACAAGCTCGCATGGCAGGAGCGCCCGAGCACGTCGCGTAGACCCCACTCTTCATACAGCCGTGGCATAAAGGCAACCGGTGCGCCTTTACAATAGATGCCAACAGAGTATCTGCCATAAAGGAGCCCCATGGACACCGCAACTCGCGACCGCAACATAGCAACTTGGTTGGGCGATGCGCCACAGCTGATACGTGACACTACGAACCAGCTGCTCGAGCGCATCGCCCTTTTGCGTGCCGAGCAGACTATCTACCCGGCACAAGACGACATCCTCAATGCCCTCGCCTACACGCCGGCCGACCAGGTCAAGGTTGTCATCTTGGGTCAAGACCCCTATCACGGACCCAACCAGGCCATGGGGCTGTCGTTCTCGGTCCCCGCGACGCAAACCAAGTTGCCGCCGAGCCTGCGCAACATCTATAAGGAACTCAAAGCCGATCTGGGCTGCCCCATTCCCGCCACGGGAGACCTAACCCCATGGGCACAGCAGGGCGTCCTGCTCCTCAACACCACGCTCACCGTGCGCGAGCATGCCGCGAACTCGCACGCCAAGCTGGGCTGGAGCACGCTCACCGACTACATTATCGAACGCTGCTGCCAGCTGCCCCAACCGGTAGTCTTTTTGGCATGGGGCCGCTTTGCCCAGCAGATGGTCGAAGGCAAGCTCGCCGCGATCGGTGCGGGCAAGACAACCGGCAAGTTCTGCCTGGCATCCACGCACCCCTCGCCGCTTTCGGCCAACCGTGCCACGGCAGAACTCCCTGCCTTTATGGGGTCGCGCCCCTTCTCTGCTGCCAATCGGCTACTCGAACAGCACGGCTCGACCCCCGTCAACTGGACTTGCCTCGGCTAAAAACCGATACATCAAAAATAGCGCCCGACGGCTTCCCATCGGGCGCTTTTCCTATTCGGGCCAAATAAATTGTGTGCGGCCGGCCTCGCCGCCATCGATCAGCAGGCTCTGCCCGGTCATAAACCGGTTGGTCACGCCCACAAAGTAGATCCACTCGGCAATCTCTTGGGCAGTGGCCCAGCGCCTAAGCGGCGTGAGCTCCATAATCTGGTTCCACAGATGTTCGTCTTCCATCACGCAACGGTTGAGCGGCGTGATAACGCCACCCGGGTCCACACTGTTGGCGATGGCCTGCGGCGCCAGACGGTTTGCAAGGTTCTTGGTGTAGGCGATAACGCCGCCCTTGCTGGCGGCATAGGCGGGAAACTCCGATCCCGTATGCCCACTCGCCGACCCCACATTGACCACGGATTTGATAGCCGGCGCCGGCTTGGCGGCAAGCCCCTCCCCCACAAAGGCATAGCGCTCGGTCACGTTGATGGTGCCACACAGGTTGGCGGCGATGTCGTCGGCCGAATCCTGCGTACCGGCAACGTTCACGATCACCTGGGGTTCAAGGTCACCTGGAAACGAGTCAGGCTCGCGGACATCAACAATCAGATGGCGGTAGCGCTCGTGTTTGATCGCCGCCGGCAAAAGATCAAAGCCCACGACCTCGTGGCCCTCGTCCAAAAAGCGCTGCACGCACGCGGCTCCGATACCGCCCGAAGCGCCCGTGATCAAAACCCGCATACTTGCTCCTTAGGCGGTTGCGTGGCGCTCGAGGTACTCGGAACCCACATTCTCGCGCTCCCAGCCGCGCACGACCTTGTAGCCCACGGGGCTCAGGAAGACCTCACACAGCAGCTCGGCGACAGCGCCGGTCAGCGAGCACATAAGAACCTGCACCCAGGTCCAGCCAAAGAACGTGTGACTCACCACAATGGCAAAGACCAGGTTGTCGATAAACTGGCCAACGCCCGTGGACACATAGGAGCGGAAGGCAAAGCTCGCAAAGTTATTCTTTTTGAGCATACGGCCAAGCGACTGGTTGAGCGTGGAGTTAACCACGGCAGAAACGAGCATTGCCAGCGAAGAGCCCAGCACCACGTACCAGGTGCCACCGATGGTGGCGTTAAGGGCAGTGTTGACCTCGATCATGCCCGTGTCGTAGTAGGCGCCCCACATGCCGGGCGTGAGCGAGCATGCCCAAAAGCACAGGCTCACGGCCAGGTTGACCAGCAGCGCGAGGATAGAGATTTTGATGGATGCCTTGGCGCCAAAGCGCTTGCAGATCATGTCCTGGCACAAAAACGAGACCCAGCTCACCACAAAGCCGCAATCGAGTGCCAGATACGGCAGGCTGATGAGCTCTTTGTTGGCCAGCAGGTTCATCATGATGACACTCACGAAAAACAGCGAAACCGTTGCCGCGGGAATGCTCCGCAACAGGACCTTGTAGTCCTCCATGACCTTCTTGATCATTATGTACTCCTTTGGTTTTAGGTTTAACGAGCAGGATATCGGACCCGAACTGCTCGGACGTCCCGGTCTTGAGACGACGGTGGGTATGATAGCCGCTCACACGGCATCAGGCAAGCAAACAGCGCGGCAGCCCCGCAGGGCCACCGCGCCGATGCGTTAAAACGCTACGTTGCCAAACTCCGACAGGATAAGGTCGGGGTTGTGATCGGTTGCCCAATCCACGTTCCACGGGCTCGTGAACAGCAGCAGCTTACCGCCGCGCATGTCCTCGACGCGCAGCGTGTCGCGCGTGAGCGAAAGGCCCGGGATATCGATGGTGTCGGGGTCGTTCTGGATCCAGCGAATGTCCGTATAGGGCAGCGGCTGGCGACGGACCTCAACACGGTACTCGGCCTTGAGGCGGCGCTCGAGTACCTCAAACTGCAGTACGCCGACCACGCCCACAATGACGCTCTCCATGCCGGCACCCAGCTCGCGGAAGATCTGGATGGCGCCCTCCTGGGCAAGCTCCTCCATGCCCTTGACGAACTGCTTGCGCTTGAGCGTGTCGACCTGCGTAATGCGAGCGAACATCTCGGGGGCAAACGTCGGGATCTGCGGATACTGCACGTGGCGCTTGCCGGAGCACACGGTGTCGCCGATGCTAAAGATACCCGGATCGAACAGGCCCACGATATCGCCCGCGTACGCCTCGTCCACGATGGCGCGGTCATCGGCCATCATCGACGTGCCCGTGGCAAGCTTGAGCTTGCGGTTGCCCTGCACGTGGAAGGCATCCATGCCGCGCTCGAACTTGCCCGAGCAGATGCGCACAAAAGCGATGCGGTCGCGGTGGTTCTTGTCCATGTTGGCCTGGATCTTAAACACAAAGCCGCTAAAGTCGTCGCGGCAGGGATCGACCGGCTCATTGGTGAGCGTATCGGTATAGGCGCGCGGTGTCGGGGCAAGACGCAGGAATTCCTTGAGGAAGGGCTCCACGCCAAAGTTGGTAAGCGCCGAGCCAAAGAACGCCGGGCTCAGCTTGCCGCAGGCCACGGCATCCAAGTCGAGCTCGTCGCCAGCGCCATCGAGCAGCTCGATGTCGTCCATCAGGTTCTTATGGTTCTCCTCACCGATGAGCTCGTCCATGGAAGGATCGCCCAGCTCGGCCTCGACCTCGGCGACCTTCTTGGTGGCGTTGGCGTGACCGTCGCCCTCAAAGGCGATAACGCGACGGGTCTGACGGTCGAACACGCCGCGGAAGTTGCGGCCGCTGCCGATCGGCCAGTTCATGGGATACGTATTGATGCCCAGGACGTTCTCGATCTCTTCCATGAGCTCAAACGGATCGCGAGCCTCGTGGTCGAGCTTGTTCACAAAGGTGAAGATGGGAATGTGGCGCAGCGTACAGACCTTAAAGAGCTTTTTGGTCTGGGCCTCGACGCCCTTGGCGCCGTCGATGACCATGACCGCGGCGTCGGCGGCCATCAGGGTACGGTAGGTATCCTCCGAGAAGTCCTGGTGGCCGGGGGTATCGAGGATGTTGACGCAGGCACCGTTGTAGGTGAACTGCAGCACCGAGGAGGTAACGGAAATACCGCGCTCCTTCTCGATGTCCATCCAGTCCGAGACGGCATGCTTGGCCGAGCTCTTGCCCTTGACCGAGCCGGCGGTCTGGATGCTGCCGGTATAGAGCAGCAGCTTCTCGGTAAGCGTGGTCTTACCGGCGTCCGGGTGGCTGATGATCGCGAATGTGCGGCGCGACGAGATTTCATCCGACAGGCTTGCCATGCGGATCCTTTCTTGCATTGAGTGCATTACGTCGTTGTAACCGCACTATTGTAGCCGCGAAATCCCGCTCTAGGGCACCTATCAGGACAAATTCATCAGTCAGAACGTGAGCGGCTAGTTATCGGAAGTATTCTGCAGCAGACTGTCTCAATCTGTACCAGCAGGAGACCAAAAACGGACCCAGATGTTACAGATTGAGATTGTTTTGGAGCAAGCGCGGCGCCGATGGGCTATTCCACATTTAGCTCTTGCATAACTGTGCATAGTGTATATATACTGTGCTTACCGGTTATATACACGTGTAGCCCAACAGCTAAGGAGCCGCTGTGGACATCATCCTATCCAATTCGAGCGACAAGCCCATCTACGAGCAGATAACCTCGCAAGTCAAAGCTCAGATCTTATCGGGCACGCTCGCTGCGGGAGCCAAACTCCCCAGTATCCGTGCACTCGCGAGCGATCTTGGCGTGAGCGTCATCACCACCAAGCGCGCCTACGCCGACCTGGAGCAGCTCGGGTTTATCTGCACCGCGCAGGGCAAGGGCTGCTTTGTCGCCGAGGGCAACCAGGAGCTTTTGCGCGAAAACCAGCTCTGCCATATCGAAGACCTGCTTGCGAAAGCGGCAAGCCAAGCCGAAACCCTGGGTGTCACGCGCGACAAGCTGCACGAGATGCTCGACCTGGTAGCCCCCGAAACCATGCAGTAGCCATCTGCAAGAAAGGCTATACCATGCAAAACTTGCTTGAACTCAAAGGCATCTCACGCACTGTAAGCGACCGCTTTTCGCTGCGCGACGTCACGCTTGCCGTAGAGCCCGGCCAGATCGTTGGCTTTGTGGGCGCAAATGGTGCCGGCAAGACGACGACCATTCGCGCCGCGCTTGGGCTTATCAAACTCGATGCCGGCGAGGTGCACCTGTTTGGGCAGCGCTGTGGCGCCGACGCGTCCGATGAGACGCAGCGTTGTCTGCGCACTCGTGTCGGCCTCGTGCTGGACACATGCCCCTTCCCCTCCACGCTCAAGGTGGGCCAGATCGAGTCACTCGTAGGCCCGGCGTACCCCACGTGGGACCGCGAAACGTTCGCCGGATTCATCAACCGATTTGGTCTCGATCCCAAGACAAAGGTCAAGGACCTCTCCCGCGGCATGGGCATGAAACTGCAGCTTGCCTGTGCACTCAGCCACAATGCCAAACTGCTCGTTTTGGACGAAGCCACCGCGGGCCTCGATCCCATGGCACGCGAGGAACTGCTCGATGAGCTGCTTGCCTTTGTCGCCGACGGCCAGCACAGCGTGCTGCTCTCGAGCCACATTACGTCCGACCTCGATCGCACCGCTGATCGCGTCATCTGCATCGATAACGGCTCGATTGCGTTTGACCTGCCGCGCGAGGATATTACCGACCGCGCCGGCATCGCCCACTGCACCCAAGCGCAGGCCGCCGAGCTTATGGCTTGCGTCGAAGGCGCCCGTGCCGTCCACCACGCCTATAGCGTGGACGTGCTCGTGCCCAACCGTCGCGAAACGCTCGAGGCCTTCCCCGAGATTCCCTGCGATCGGGCAACCATTGATGACTATCTGCGCCTCATGCTGAAAGGGGCTTCGAAATGAAACGCGCCTTTATGTCCGAGCTCGCCATCGTTCGCACGCTTATCCCGAGCATCGCCGGCGTCGGCTTGTTTATCTTCGTCGTGCTGACGCTCGCCAACGCGTCGGATGGCGATTCCGGCATGAGCGCCGGCACCTGCGCGGTCAGCGCCATGTCGCCCATCATATTCATGAACTCACTGGCCGGTTTCGACAATCAAAACGGATGGGAGCGTTATCGGGCAACGCTGCCTCTCACGCGCAAAGACATTATTTGCGCACGCTACCTGTGCATCGTTATCTTCTCGGCCATCATGGCCTGCGCCGCCGTGCTTTTGAACATCATCGCCCTTCCGTTCTTCAACAGCGCGGGCGTGACCTCGACAGGACAAACCGTCTTTGAGATCGCAATAGCCTCGGCAGCCTCGATGCTCATCTCCCTCATGATGGCGTTTTTGGCGCAGCCGCTGTTCTTTCGATTTGGACACATGGAGGCGCTGCGCCTATCCGTTGGCCTGTTTGCCCTGCTTGGCTGCGGCACCATGGCCACGCTGAGCTCCTCCAACCCCATTAGCAACTGGCTCATGTCGATTGCCGGGGCGAATCCCGATCCCGCCGTTCTTGGCTGTCTGTGTGCAGGAATTGCCGTGCTGGCCCTCGCGCTATGTGCAATCAGCTGCACCGTCAGCACCAAGGTTTATCGAGTACGCGATCTGTAGCCACGCGAGTCTCAATCCACGAAGGACGCGATCGCCGCCCCTCCCCGCAAATCCGTGGCAAAGGGCATGTCCCCGGCGTGCGCCACCGTACTACTTGCGCAGAGGCTTGGGCAGCGGAATACCGGCAGCGATGACGGCGGCGATGATCATACAGACGATGCCTTTGAGCGGGAAGCACATGAGCAACAAGCCCACGACCATAACGGGTTGGCGCATGACGGCGCCCATCGTCGATGCCGTGCAGACGGCGACGCAAAAGACCGGATCTGCGCCGGTGAGGATGGCAAGGCCATAGCCCAGGCTTACGCCCGAGAAGATAACCGGGAAGAAGTGACCGCCGCGCCAGCCCAGGTTGATGAGGGCGGGGGTCAGCATGGCCTTAACAAGACCGGTCGCGATAAGCACACCGGCGGGGATGGTCAGATAGGTTTCCATGAGCACGTCGGCCTGCGTCTCGCCGGCAAACATGGTGAAGGGCAGAGCCGTACCGCAGATGGCAAGCATCAAACCGGCCAGCATGGCCTTGACGACAGGGCGCTCCCCCACGGCATGAGCCAATGCCTCGCTCGCATGCTCAGAGACAAAGTACAGCCAACCGCATACGGTGCCGACCAACGCCAGCGGAATGAGCCAGACAAGTTCCAGATTGCCCACCTCGGCGGACTCGAACCTGGGCATGCCCATGCCGCCGCCCACAAGCTGGCCAAGCAGCAGGTAGGTGCCCAGACCGCCGGCAATCGCGATGCCGTAGACCACCGTCTTTTGCGCCTTGGGCAACTTGATGGTGATCTCGCCGGACGCGGACTCATCGTCGGCGTCTTCGCCCTGGCCATCGGCGCTACCGGCAAGCGGTGCCACAAAGCCAAAGACGGGCGCGGTAAAGAGCGCCGTCAGGGCAGCCTGGGTGCCCAGCAGCGTGAGCTCCCTAAACTCGGCGCCAAAGCGACGCATGCGGTCGCCGACCCAGCTGCACAGACCAGCGATAACGCCGGTCAGGCCGGCCTCCGGTCCAATACTTCCGCCAAACAGCAGCGGCAGCAATGCCGCGAGCGAAAGCTTGCCCAGGTTGTCGTACGGGTAGCGCCCGTCTTGCTTGACCTTAGCCATCACCTGGTTGAGGTCATCGGTCTTGGTGCCTGTCATCTTTTCGTACAGACCGATTAACAGGCCGCCCAGCAGGCAGACAAAAAACGGGTACGGCAGAAAACCGAACGGGCCGCTGGCGAGCTCGGGCGAAGCGACGCCCAGCGCGTGCGGAATCTCTGTCCATAGATAGTCGATACCGTGCTCCATCGCAAAAAAGAACAGCCAGACTGCGGCACCCGCGAGTGCGCCGGTCACGGCAACGCTGACCAAAAACAGCGCTCGGTTCGTGGGTTTAGCGAGCTTATCCATCGGGTCCTCCCGCGGTCAAAGTCGACATAGATACGTTTTATTGTAGAGCGAGTGTAGCCCAGTCAAGCCAACCGTCTGCGCTGCAAACGGAGCCACCGGGGACCACGGCGGGACAGGCTCAAGGCTTATCCGTTGATAATTGATGCGATTTCGCACAGATCCTCGGCAAAGTAAATGCCTTGCTGGCGCTGCGGGCTCGATAAACCCTTATCAATCATGTGCCCGAGCAGCGCCTTAAGATCGTTGTAGTAACCCCCGAGGTTGTACAAGATGCACGGCGCGCTCAAGTGCCCCAACGATACCGCGGACATAACCTCGGCAATCTCCTCGAGCGTGCCCGTGCCGCCCGGAAAGGCAATGAACGCATCGCCGAGCTCGATCATCTTTGCCTTACGCTCTGCCATATCGCTCGTCACGATGAGGTCGTCGATACCGTCATGTTGAAACTCGGCCTCGATAAAAAAGCTCGGCTCAACACCCGTCACGTGTCCACCTGCCTCGAGTACGCTATCGGCGAGCGCGCCCATCAGGCCCGATTTGGACCCGCCGTATACCAGCGCGTGTCCGTTAGCGCCAATCCAGTTGCCCAGCTCCTGCACCGCGGGCAGAAACGCCGGGTCATTGCCGGCGCTGGCACCCAGGTACACGGTGATATTCATATTCAGTCCCCCTCATTGTGACGCGCGACGCCCGCTCTAGCGTTGGCGGCGCCGATATTCGCGCACGCGGCGCGACAGATCGGCGAGCTGGTCGCGATCGAGCTCTTCCAAATGCTCAAGATCGTCCATAAAGCGCGCCATGGTGTCCTTTTGACGCATCTTGATGAGCGTATTGCAGTAGTTCACCGCCACGCCCGTGAGCATGGCGATGTAGAAGATGCTAATAACGCTCAAGACGACGGTAATAGCGCGGGCAACCGGTGTTTCGGCCGGAATGTCGCCAAAGCCGATGGTCGAGACCGTCTCAAAGCTAAACCAAAGTCCATCGCCAAAGGTGAGGGTCGTAGGCTCGGACAGCCAGACGGCCGTCGAGCACAGCAGGTAAAAGATAAGAAACAAGCCCGTGATGCGCGCAAAGCCAGCCTGTCGCAGCACATCGGCAAGCGTCCTCAACTTGTTCATCGCGACCCCTTTTCCCAGACGCCCCAATCAGTTCGCTCGGTATTGTCCCACAACCGGCAGTTAGGGACGTTCCTTTTGTGCCGGCAGAAAGGGACTGTCTCCAACTGCCGGTTGTGGGACCGTCTAGCGGTGCTGCTGCCGACTGGGCAGGCGGAGCTGGTATTCTTATGCGGTAATGTCTCGATTCGTTAGGATTGCATGTGAGAGCTGCCACTGTCCTTCGTTCAGTTATATGTCGCGCTCTGGTCGTTGCGCTTACCGCGCTCACCGTACTGAGCGCCGTCGCGCCCGCCCCCGCCTTTGCCGCCGACTCCGATCAGCAAGTCAAGACGGTCCGCGTCGGCTGGCTCGTCAACAACGAGGGCTTCCAGGACGGCACTCCCGGCGAGCGTCTCTCGGGATGGGGCTACGAGTACCTCCAGACCCTGTCGTACTACACGCCCGGCTGGCGGTACGAATACGTCACCGGCACCTTCACCGAGCTTATGAACATGCTCGAGGCGGGCGAGATCGACCTCATGCCCAACATCTCCTACTCCGAGGAACGCGTCCAAAAGTTGCTCTTTTCCTCGAACCCCGAGGGCACCGAACGCTACTACATCTACGCCAGGCCCGATCGCGACGATCTGGCCAAGGGTGACCCCCAAGCGCTCCAGGGCCTTACCATCGGCTACAACCCCGGCGTTATGCAAACCTTCGTTGGCCAGCAGTGGCTCACCAACGAAGGAATCGCCTGCACATACAGGGAGTATGACGGAGACTCCGTTCTCTTTGACGCGCTCGCAAACAACGAGGTCGATGCCGTCATCATGAATGACACGATCTCGTCGCCCAGTGCCTCCCCCATGTTCTACATTGGTTCGAGCGACTACTACTTTGCCGTTCCCAAAAGCCGCCCCGACCTGATGAACGACATCAATGCTGCCATGACGGCAATCGCCCGCGTCAACCCACGCTATAACGACGAAGTCAAATCTAGCTAGTCGACCCAAAACAGCGGTTCATCATCGCTCAACGGCCCCGAATGTTCCTGGCTCAAAGCAAATGACAACACCATCACGCTCGGCTACATTACGGGCAAACTCCCCTACTGTAACGAAGACGAAGACGGCGAAATGGAAGGCTCGCTCGCATCGCTTGCGACGACGCTACACGATAAATTTGGCATTACGGTCAAAACCGTCGCCTTTGATAGCTACAAGATGATGTCAAAGGCCCTGTCAGAGGGAAGCATAGACGTTGCGCTGCCGGCATACCGAGATTACTGGTTTGCCGAGCAATCAGGCGTTATGCAGTCGGTATCGTTGGGGACCATGTCCCTCACCGCCATCCACACCGGCAGTAACCTGAAAAAAGACCTTCAGAACATCGCCTGTACCAAATCATCGTTTGTCAACAAAAATGCACTTGAAAGTCTATTCCCCACAGCGACCGTAACCGAATACCAATCCGACGATGAAGCGTTCGACGCCCTCAGGAAGGGAACGGCGCGCTGCATCGTCGCTCCCAGTTCACGCGTAAAAACCATCGGTGACCGTTATGATCTCGAGGACTGCGAGACGGTCGAGCTCCCTGACACCTGTGACCTCGCGTGCTTGATGTCGCGCGGCAAGCCCGAACTGCTGGGAATCATCAACAAGGGCATCATCAATGCCGGAGAATCGCTCTCCGCAAGTAATTACTCCTCCACGTCGTACACGGCCCAGGAATCCAACACGCTTCAATTCCTTTATCGCAACCGCACCGCCATTGCAGCTACCCTCATCGGTATGTTGTCGGTCGGCATCGTCCTGCTCATCTGGGCGCTCGTGCGCGCTCGAACCGAGCGCAAAAAAGCCGATGCTGCCAACGCCGCTAAGACGGCATTCCTCACGCGCATGAGCCACGACATCCGTACGCCGCTCAACGGTATCCTGGGCCTTATCGAAATTGAAGAATTGAAGGAAGGCGATATGCAAGTCGCCCGCGAGAGCCGTGCCAAGGCGCGCGTTGCCGCCAATCACCTGCTCTCGCTGATCAACGACATCCTCGAGATGGGAAAAATCGAAGACCGCAAGCTAACACTGGAACATGCGCCTTTTAACCTCAAAGAGCTTTGTGACGATACGCTGGTGCTGTGCAAGCTCCGCGCGTCCAGTAACGGCATCACAATGCAGGACAATAGTCTGCCGTACGCCACGGGGCCATACATGATCGGCAGTCCCACCCATATCCGACAGATCATGATCAACCTGTTAGACAACAGCATTAAGTACAACAAGCACGGCGGCTCCGTCACCTTTAGTTCAAAGACCAAGCCACTCGATAACGGGCGCGCGCTCTTTTGCTTTAGCGTTTCGGATACCGGCATTGGCATGGCTCCCGAGTTTTTAAAGCATATCTATGAGCCGTTTGCCCAAGAAGGTGACGATGCGCGCAGCAAGTTCCAAGGAACCGGCATGGGCATGCCAATCGTCAAGTCGCTTATTGAACTGATGGGCGGCACCATCGAAGTCAGCAGCGAACTCCATGTGGGCACCACGTTCTACGTGGAAATTCCGCTCGATATCGACAAGAACCCCCGGGCGCGGGCGAATACGGTCGAGAGGGCGCTCGACTGCTCGCTCGCCGACATGAACGTGCTGCTCGCCGAAGACAACGAATTGAATGCCGAGATTGCCCAGACGCTGCTAGAATCCGAGGGCGTCGTGGTCACCCGCGCCGTCAACGGCAACGAAGTCGTCGATCTGTACCTGTCCCATCCCGCCGGCAGCTTCGATGCGATCCTGATGGACATTATGATGCCGGACATGGACGGTTACGAGGCAACCCGCGCGATTCGCCTGAGCGAGAAGGTCGATGCAGCCGATATCCCCATCATCGCGCTCACTGCCAATGCCTTTGCCGAGGACGCCAAGGCGGCACACGACGCCGGCATGAACGCCCATCTGTCCAAACCGCTCGACTTTAACAAGCTCAAAAACATACTCGCCCGCATCAAGAAAAACGGATCCGTTTCGCTATAGTTTGTGCTCAACCACCACGCACGACCAGAAAGGAAGCCAACGATGTTTAGGCCCTTACGTCGAAAGAAACGCGCCATCACTGACGAGGAAGCGCGCGAACTGCTCGCTACCTGCAAGCGCGGCGTCTTTGCCGTCAACGGCGACGATGGCTACCCGTACGCCATTCCCGTCAACTACTTCTTTGACGCCGAGCACGACAAGATTTATTTCCATGGCGCCAAAGCCGGCCACAAGGTCGACGCACTCAAGCGCGATGACAAGGTCTGCTTTACCGTATACGGCAACGAGTGGTACCAGGACGGCGACTGGGCCCCCTACGTTATGAGCACCGTCGTCTTTGGCCGTTGTCGCCTGGCGAATGACACCCCCGCGTTTATCGAGGACAAAGTCCGCCAGCTCGCCCTTAAGTACTACCCTTCTGCCGAAGAAGTCGAAGAGGAAATCGCCAAAGACATCAAGGGCGTCCAGCTCTACGAGATTTCGATTGAGCATCTTTGCGGTAAGCAGATTCAAGAAAAGTAAGCCCCTCAGCAGGCCTCATCAATAACAATATGGCCCGGTTCCAACCCACCTTGGAACCGGGCCATATGCTTATGAAGCGTCGGCGGCTATGTGCGCTAGCGCCTCGACGAGCTCTTGCGAGCTCACAGGCTTGCTCAGGTGCGCGTTCATGCCCGCCTCGCGCGAAAGCCTGCGGTCGTCGGCAAAGGCGTTGGCACTCACGGCGATAATCGGCGTGGTCGCGGCATCCTCGCGATCGAGTGCTCGAATCTGACGCGTGGCCTCAAGGCCATCGATGCCAGGCATCATGATGTCCATCAACACCACGTCGTACTCGTGCGGTGCGCTCGCGGTAAACATCTCGACGGCAGACTCACCATCCTTAGCATGCGTCACGATGGCACCGGCACGGTTGAGCGTAAACTGCGCGATCTCGGCATTCAGATCGTTATCCTCTACGAGCAAAACGCGCAGGCCCTGGAGCGCGTCGCCATCGCCCGCATCCGCGCGAACTGCCTGAGGAATCTCGGAGCGCTTGCATTTCTCAAACGGCAGGCGGATGGTAAACGTCGTCCCCTGCCCCAAGACGCTCGTAAAGCTCATGGTTCCGCCCATAAGCTCGACCAACTGTTTTGCGATAGGCGCGCCCAGGCCAGTTCCCGATGAAGCGCCTTCCACCTGTTGCTCCTCGCGGCAAAACGGCTCGTAGAGGTGCTGTTGGAACTCCTCGCTCATGCCAATACCGTTGTCGGCGATCGTGTATTCATAGACGGGGACGCCATCCGCTGGCTCCACCTCGCGGCACACCAGGCGAACGTAGCCGCCCTGGCGGTTGTACTTGACGGCATTGCCGGCAATATTGAGCAACAAGCGCTTAAGGTGCGTCACGCTCACCCGTGCATAGGGATGATCAAGCGTCTGCTGGTCGCAGATAATTGTCACCAGACGCTCCTCGGCCTGGCGCTCCAGAATATCGCGCACCTCGTGGTTGAGGGTCGCCAAGTTTGTGGGAACAAGCTCCAGATCGACCTGCCCGCTCTCCAAGCGACTCATATCCAGGGCCTCGTTGGCAAGGTCGAGCAGCAGTCCCGATGCCGTCCAGATCTTTGAGCGGCACTCGGTCTGCTTTTGCAGATCGTCCGCATTGGCATCGCCGACCTCGACCATGCCGCGAATGCCGTTGATGGGCGTGCGCAGGTCGTGGCTCATGCGGCGCAAAAACTCCGTCTTTGCCGAGTTGGCAGACGAGGCCTCACGCGCTGCCTTTGCCAGCTTGTCGCCATAGTCGCGCTCCTGCTGCAGCAAGTCCGTCAAACGTCGGCGATCATCGCGGCGACGCACCATCACAACAACGGCTACAACACCGCTGTAGAGCACCAGCACGCCGGCAGCAACAGCTGCGACGACCTCAAAGTAGCGCCGTGCCGAGGCATAGGTGTACACGTAGAACCCGCGCGCTTTTCCAAATGTGCCCAAATACCACTCGCCGTCGGCGTTAATCAATTTGACCTTACCGGCCAGGCATCGATCCTTAATACCGTCGACAATGAAGACGTCCGTCGCAGGCAGATCGAATACGCCCAATACGGTGGGTTCAACGGCATTGGTCGCAACGACCTTGCCGTCGCTTTCGATCACGATATTGCCGCTATCGATGGTTTCATAGCCATCAAGCAAGCTCTGCAGTTTGAGTGTATTGCTTGCAACCGCTTTCGCGCTCTGATGCCTTACCGCGATAACGATGCCCTCGCCATCCTGCCGAGTCACGCAGCCAATGTCTGCGACCGAATCATCCGCAAGCGTGATGCGGGCGGTATAGGACTTAAGCGGATGAGTTGTCACCTCCAGCACGGGTGATTCTTTGAGATACGTAGCGAGCGACCCGTAGTCCACATCGCCCGTCGAGGACTCGGACACCAAATTGCCCGATGCGTCCGTCACGATCAGCGCGCTCACGTTGAACTGGTCGGCGTATTGCTCCAGCATGGCGTTATCCACCGAACCGTCGCGCTCCATATCGCGGGCAGCCTCTCCGGCGATTTCCATAACGCGTATCAGGTTTTTGGTCGTATAGGCGCTGTTGAATGCATCGTAGGAAAGGCTCTGCGTCGCCACGTAATCGACAACGTCGGCAAAGCGCTGCTCGGCTTGGGCCGTCGTGTAATCGTAGCTCATCATGCCGGCAACAACCGAGAGCGCTATCCCCAGCAGAGCGACAAGGAGCCATGCCCCTGTCGAACGATTGTCCCGCTCCTGAGCGGCGTGGTCGGGCGCATCGATCATGACAGGCCCTCCATATTCAAAAATGGCGAAGGGTCATCGAAGTACTTTGACACCAGGCGTTCCATGGTGCCATCGGCAAGCATTTCTTGGTAGGCATGAGTGAGCTTGACGTCAATGCCACGCGTATCGTTGATATCGAAAGCGGTGCCCAAACCGACCTCTAGCAGCGGCTCATCCAAAATGCGATATGTCACACCATAGTCTTTTTCGTAGGTGAGGAACGAGGACTCATGCGCGGCGATAGCGTCGACCAGGCCCTCGACGAGCGCCGGGTTCAGGTATGAACCGTCCGAAAAGCTGTAGAGTTCCTTGATCTGCGGAACGTTTTCATTTATGCGATTGAGCAAAATGTCCTCGGGCTTGGTGGTGGACTGAACCGCCACGATCTTATCCTCAAGATCGGCAAGCGTGTAGATATCGCTCTGGGGATCGACCGCGACCACCTGGCGGCTCGCAAGGTACGGGCCGGCCCAACGATATTCGTTTTCGCGACCCGTCATACTAAAGCTGCCCATGACACAATCGAGCTCGCCACTCGCCAGCAGCTCTTCCTTCTTTTCCCAATCGATCAGCTGGTATTTTGGCTTGTAACCAATGCGAGCCAAAGCCTCGGTCAATATCTCGACATCCAGGCCAACGATATCGCCGTACTCGTCGGTATACACAAACGGTGGATAGAGGTCGCTGCCGACGTTGAGCGTCTTAAGGTTGTCGTCTTTGGCTTGTGAGGCGTCCAGGCCTTTTGATGCAGACGTCGAGGCTTCGCCATTACGCCCAGAACAGCCAGCTATCGCTACGACAAAGGCACTCGCCACCGCAAGCGCGACAAACAACGATATGGCAACCGAGCGACGGGGTCTTTTCATCGAGCTCCAGACGATCCTGTTTACAGACTAAAATGGTCAGAAATAATAGCAAACAAAACCACACAAGTGCCCAATGGTTACAGACGTTTTACCATGCGGGGCCTTCCAGCCGACTTGGCAGAAGGCCCCACATACAGTGCTCACTTACCGTGTATTAAAAACGTAGCGGTCCAGGCGGTCGCACGCTTCCCTTACGCGCGAAAGCGGCAGCGCCAGATTCACGCGAATGTGGCAGGGCCCGTGGAACGGACGGCCGTCCTGATACCCCACGCCCACGCGCGCCCCCTCGTCGAGCAGCCACTGAATATCGCGGCCATGCTCGCGGCACCACTCGGTGCAGTCCAGAAACACCATGTACGTGCCCTGCGGACGTGAAAACGCGACGCCCTTCCAGTGTTTTTCTGCATACGTGCAGAAGTACTCGATATTGCCGGCAAGCACCTGATTGAGCTCGTCCACCCACTCATAGCCCTGCGGCTGGTAGGCACCGATAAGCGCATGCATGGAGAGGACGTTCATCTCGTTGTAGTGGGTCTTGTTGGACACGGCGCAGATGCGGTCACGCAGCGTCTCGTTGTAGACAATGTGGTAGCTGCCGACAAGGCCCGCCAGGTTAAACGTCTTGCTCGGCGCATAGAGGGCAACCGTGCGCATGCGGGCATCCTCGCTCACCGACTGCGTCGGGATGTGCTTGTGCCCCGGCAGGATGATATCGGACCAAATCTCGTCCGAAATCACCACGCAATCGTGCTGGCGATAGATGTCCATGGCGCGCTCGATCTCGTCGCGCTCCCATACGCGGCCGCAGGGATTGTGCGGCGAGCAGAACACCGCGGCATGGATGTGGTTTTGGGCGAGTTTGCACTCCATGTCCTCAAAGTCCATGCGCCACACGCCCTGGTCGTCGAGTTTAAGCGGGCTGTGGACAATGCGATAGCCCGCGGCTTCGATAGACTTGGTAAAGCCAATGTAGGTGGGGCTGTGGACCAGCACCGCATCGCCCGGCTGGACATACGCGCGCAACGTCGACACGACGCCGCCCAGCACGCCGTTTTCGTAGCCGATATGTTCAGGGCGCAGACCCTCGACGCCATTGCGGCGGCTCTGCCATTCGATGATGCGGTCGAAATACTCGGAGCGCGGGTTAAAGTAGCCAAACATGGGATGCTGAGCGCGCTGAATGATGTGCTCCTGGACCGTGGGCACCGTGGCAAAATTCATGTCGGCCACCCACATGGGAATGCGGTCGAAGCCCTCGTCGGGTGCGTTCGGAGCCATACCGGGGATCTCGCCCCAGGAGTCAACGGCGATGGAGTCCATGCCGTGGCGATCGATTAGCGAGCTAAAGTCGTATTTCATGCTGAGCCCCCGTGCAAAGTTGATTGTTTTGGTAGGCGTTATTGTCCACCAGCGTAGGCGATTTTGGAGCGGGGTTTGGCGCTTAATTTGACGGGTGCGGACGAATGGCTGGTTAGTCTCGCGCGTCGGTGACGGCGACTACGGTTAGCTGGGTTTCATCGACCGTAAAAGATATGTCGAGTCCGGCGTAGGCCAAGTGGTAAACGCGGTTTGGCTCGTGCTTGCTGCCCGCGCGGCGTGGATCTTGGCGAAGGACCTCGACCAAGCCGGGGAGCTTTGCGGGCGGGACCATGTCTTGAAGCGCTTGCGGGAACTCGACGTTGAGCTCTTGCCACGGAGCATCCTCAATCCAGCCGCCCGTCGCATCCGGGTGACAGTCGGCAAATGGAATGTAGGGCTTAATGTCGTAGATGGGCGTGCCGTCGCGCAGGTCGGCCCCCAGCACATGGATGATGGGCCCATCGTCGGTGAGCTCGACACGGTCGAGCTTGACGCAGGTGAGCCCGATGGGATTAGGGCGAAACGGACTGCGCGTGGCAAACACGCCCACGCGCTCGGCTCCACCCAGACGCGGCGGGCGCACGGTTTTCGACCACTTGACGTTGGTGCCGGACCTGTCCTGCGACTTGGCATCGGCAGCTATGTCGTTTGCCGTGCCGCCGGGCGTTCCGTTTTCGAAGCGCCACAGCAGCCATAGATGAGAGAAGGAGTCCAGGCCCTCAACCGCCGCATTGGAGGCAAATTCCGGCTCAAAGACGATGCGTCCCTGCAGATGAGGCGCCAAAAAGCTGTTGCGCGGAATGCCGAACTTCTGCGGCAGGTCGGTATGTATGTGTGCAATAGGTTCCATGCCGGTCATTGTACGGCATGGAGACGTGGGGCGTTGCGCGCAATTCTTCGCCGCGGTCTCCCGTCGTGCAACCAACGGTTGCTTGGAAGGGCGCCTGCCGCCGCGTATGCTTAAGCCATCAACCAGCAGAAAGGAGCCGCTATGGCCTTTGCAGAAAAGCTCATTGCTGTCCGTCGCGCCCATCACCTTACCCAAGAGCAGCTTGCCGCTAAGCTCTTCGTCACACGCCAGGCCATCAGCCGGTGGGAGCGCGGCGAGGTCACACCGGGCATCGACATGATGAAGCTCATCGCCGCCGTAACCGGAGAACCGCTGTCCCACCTGCTCGAAATGCCTGAGCACTATTGCCAGAGCTGCGGCATGATACTCACGCCCGACGACTGCGGCACCGATGCCACGGGCACCGCGACCGATCATTACTGCAAGTGGTGCTACGACCACGGCAAGTACACCTATGACACCACCATGGAGGCAATGATTGAGGATTGTGCCCCGCGCCTGGCACAAAACACCGGCATGTCGCTCGACGAAGCCGTCTCGCTCATGGGCGCCGTCCTGCCGCAACTGGAGCGCTGGCGCACCGTGCAGGAAAACGAGGCGCGCTACGGTGCCGAGGCGCGGGCGCGCTACGGCGATGAGGCTATCGATGCAGCAAACGAAGCGTTGCTGGACATGGACCCCGAGACACGGAACGACATGAAGGAACTTGAACGCGCTATTCTGGGCCAGCTCTCAATTGCCATGGGCATTGGCGACCCAGAGAGCAACGAGGCTCGTAAGCTTGTCGCGATGCATCGTCGCTGGATTGCTCTCAACTGGGGATGCGAGCCCCAAGACGAGGCGTACCTGGGCCTCGCCCACGGTTATCTTGCCGACCAGCGCTTTGTTGACTACTACGACAAGCCCTGCGCCACCGGAGCCACGGCGTTTCTGGTCCAGGCCATCGAGTCTTCGTTGACGCGCGCATAGACCGCGGCGGCTTTGGGTATTTCAATCAAAACCTCAACCGATTGGAGACCTATGGCTACTAATCACGAGCTCGCGCTGTACGTTATGACCGGCTGCCCGTATTGCTTAAAGGTCAAGCACTTTTTGGCCGATAACGGCGTGACCATTCCCGAGCGCAATATCTCGACCGATTCCGATGCCGAACAGACACTCATCGCCGTCGGCGGAAAACGCCAGGTTCCCTGCCTGTTCATCGACGGCAAACCACTCTACGAATCGAGCGACATCATCGCGTGGGTGCAGGAAAACCTGCTCTAGTACGCACGCTCTGTCCGTCCAGGGCCCCAACCCATACGACCCAAACATGTACACCAGCATCCAAAGTCGACATTTTTCGACATCTTTGGATG
>USEF01000004.1 GCA_900553475.1 uncultured Collinsella sp.
GCTTGGAGTCGACCCCTGTTGCGTGGCAATCTATGCCGGTGCAATCGGCGCTTATTACTTTTCAGCAGCCTTATTGAGAAAGCCGGAAACGATAGCAAACGCAGCAATCATAAGGTTGCAGGCAATGCAGAAGATAAATACTCCCTGGAATGACCCTGCCATGCCGTAAACCTTCATCATGACCGGCATTCCAAAAGCACCGACGACATAGCCCGCTGAGCAAACGATCGAATAGATCCTTCCAAAATCGCGTGATCCAAAGAGCGAGAGGAGAAGCATCGGCATTGCGGTTCCAACGATGGCGAACATGACATCGTTTACACCAGCTGCAATGATGGAAACGGTCTCATTGCTTCCGCCAATGATAAGAAGCAGGAATGAAAGAATGCTGACACCTGTCCATGCGACCGTTGCTTTAATAGCGCCAAGCTTGTCGCATGTTTTGCCCACGAAGGGATTTAGGAAGATATCGGAGAGTGAAGCTGCCGAGACCATTAAGCTTCCTACGATAGGATTGAAACCGACCTCGCTTGCATAGGTTGGAAACAGCTGGTTCATGCAGCAGGTGAGCTGCGCCACGCAAAGCAAGAGGACACAGAGAATAAAAGACGGCGTTTTCGCGGCATCGCGGAGTGCCATGCCCGAAAGGACATCTTCCTGCTCATCGGCGCTGCAGCTCTCATGGGTTTCGGAGGCGGTCTCTCCGTACGGAAGCATATTGCGATCAGAGGGGTTAAGGCGAATGATAAATGCGCTTGCAGGCAAAATCATAGCTGCAGAAACGGCCGCAAGCACGATGTATCCCGTACGCCAGCCTTGCTGCTCGATGACCAGCGTAATGACAGGACTCAATAACAGCGTGCAGAGAGAATTAACGCCCCAAGCGAGGCCGATGGCGAGACCGGACGATTTGCTGAACCATTGGTCAATGACATCGGACATGCAGACGCCCGTTGTAAACGAAAAGCAGATGCCGATCACTGCGGCGGAGACGGTGAACATCCAGACCTCGGTGTAGAACGCCATTGCGGCGCCGGCGGCAATAAGGACGAGTTCAATGCAAATATGCCATGGTTTGCCGATTACTTTTGGAATGAAGCGACTCAAAAGCGGAAGCCCAAGCGCAAGGCCAAGAAGAATCGCGGTGAAATAGAAAGAAAAAGAAGTGTAGTCAAAGCCCAGATCTTCACATACTGGAGCAACGAATGAGCCGGCAATAATGCTATATGTGCCAGTTGTTCCGGCGGACATTAAGCCGAGCGCAATAACGACGACCCAAGCAAATGCGCCGCTTTCACGGAGACAATCTTTTTTGGCTGGTGTGGTGAGAGTCATGGTTGCTCCATTTCTATCGGCAATACATCCTATATGCCTACCGATAGGTATATAAACCAGAGGACTCTTCGTCAAGCATTAAGCGGGGAGAGGGAGTTCTTAACCTGCCGAACGGTAATTAGACCCCGTTTTCGCAAGGGTCTCAATGTGACAAAGGGACTGTCCCTTTGTCGCATTATTCGGAGCGCAGGGCTTCGACGGGGTCCTTCTTGGATGCGCTGCGGGCCGGCAGCAGGCCGGTAACGACCGTCAACAGCACCGAAATTGCAATGAGTACCAGCGCATCCTGCACGGGCAGGCTCATCAGATTGGGTACCTGTTTGGCAGTAAGCGCCCAGGCATTAACCGGAAAGCTCACGGCCACCACGACGACAACAGCAAAGACGCCGGCAATGAGGCCCTCGATAAAGGTCTCGGCATTGAATACGTTGGCCACGTTACGCTTCGACGCGCCGATCGCACGCAGGATGCCAATCTCCTTTTTGCGTTCCAGCACGCTGATGTAGGTGATGATGCCGATCATGATAGAGCTCACCACCAGGCTGATACTCACGAATGCGATGAGCACCAAGCTGATGGTGTTCACGATGTCGGTCACCGAACCCATGATGATGCCCATGTAGTCGGTGTACGAGATGGCTTGTTCGTCGTGGCCGGCGGCTTTGACCTGCTTGTTATACGCGTCGATGTGATCGAGCACGCGCTCCTTGGCCTCAAAGTCGCGCGGGAAAATCTTGACCGAGATGGGGTCTGCCTCGTCCGCATAGCCCAACGTGGTCAGATTGTTGTCGTAGGTGAGCTTCGACGCCTTGGCATAGCTCATCATGAGCGAACTCAGGTCCTCGGCGTCCATGTTGAAGTGAATGGCATGAGCAAAGGCACTCGCATCCACGTGCATGGCGCTCGCCAGGTTGGCAAAACCCGAAGACATCTGCGTCGCCATCTGGTCCATAAGCCCTGCTGCGCCCGCCTTAAGCTGGGACGATACGGTCGTCGCAATCTGCTCGCTGATTGTCTTCATCACCTGGTCCATAGCCTGCTGCAGATACGGAGCCAGCTGCTTTTGCACATAGTCGCTCATCGCCTGCTGCAGACGCTCGGCCAGGGCATCGCCGCCGAGCGCTTTGAGCTGGGCCAGGATTTGCTGGGCTGTGTCATCATTCTCAAGATACGTCGAGAATGCGGCAGCAAGCTTTGACGCATCCTTAAAGTCTTCGGGTGACAGTGCCCCAAACTGATCAGACTGCAAAAAGCCCTCAAACAGCTGGTTGGCTAGTGTTCCCACCTGCTGCATTTGCTCGGGCGTGAGCTCAAGACCGTCAAAGATGCCCGAGAAATCTGGTGCCGGCGCTTTGGCCATGATGTCGCTGAAGTCGATGTCCTTGCCAACGCCCGAAAGGTCAATGTCCAGCCCCGACAGATCGATGCCAGAAAGGTCCATACCGCCGGCTGCACCCGAGAGCGCAGATGTATCGAACGAAAACGCGCTCTTAAGTGCCGCCTCGTCCACGCTGAACATGCTGCCCAGATCCACGCCTTGCTTGGCCTCGCCCTGCAGTTCGTCGAAGGTTTTGCCCGTAAAGACATCCGTCTCGGGGTGGGCGAGTTGTTCCTGCACAATCTGCGAATCGGCAGCGCGCTCCATAAGCTGGCGAGTCAGCGCATGCGTATAGGCAATGCCCGGGGACAACGCGCTCGCGTTGGCCGTCTCGTTAGGTCGCACCACGCCCACAATGTGCACGTCAATACCGTCGGCAACCTTGGCGGCCATAAAGTCGGCGTCGCCAGACATGTCGGTCCACATGCCGGTCTCTTCGTTTTTGCGATAGGCATCGGCCGGCGACAGCACCTTAAACGTCGTGGACAGCGCATCGTCGTAGGTAAAGTCGGTACCGGTCTCGGGCGCTTCGATCCCACCGTCAGCCGTCATAGCACTGTTAACCAGATTGTTAAGCTCATTGATATCCAGCGCACCGATGCTGTAGAGCGTATAGTCGCCCACCGTACCGCGGCTCGAAAGCACCATCACGGCTTCGTTGGCAGACGTGGGCCAATGACCGGCGACGACATCGTACTGGCTGTCGAGCAGGCTCTGATCGTCGATCATCTCGTTAAAGACCGAGGTTCCCATGGATTCCATGCTCACCGTTGCCGCCGAACTTGCGCCTCCGCTCATGGCCTCGGTCATAGCGTTGGGAACAAGCCGGACGGGCTTCTCGTCGCCCTTGCCGGCACGATAGACAACCGGCGATACACCGTAGCCGTACTGAATGGCGTTGACTTCTTTATCGATGCCGTCGCCACCGGCATCGAGCCATGCCTTAAAGCTCGTCATGTCGTTGGACTTAACGCTCGCAAACATATCCTTTACGGCCGTGACCACAGGGATCCTATCGGTTCCCTGAGCCTTGCCGTCGGTGCCGTCGTCGGACGAACCCTCGTTCTTGGACGTATCGTCATCCGCGGCCCCCTGTCCGCCCATCATGGACGACAGGTCGTAGTCCTGCCTGGAGATCGTAAGCGGGTAGCTCGAGAGCGTATCCTCCTCGACCTTTTTGATGTAGCCGTTTACGCCATTGGACAGCGCCAGAATCGCCGCGATACCGATAATGCCAATCGAGCCCGCAAAGGCAGTCATGGCCGTGCGGCCCTTCTTGGTCATGAGGTTTCGAGCAGAAAGCCCCAGCGCCGTCACAAAGCTCATCGAGGTTTTGCGCGTAGGCTTGGCCTCGCGGCGCGTGGCGTCGGCGACATCGAAAGGGTCGGAATCGTCGGTGATCTTGCCGTCCGCCAGGTTGACGATGCGCGTAGCGTACTGGTACGCCAGCTCGGGATTGTGCGTGACCATGATGACCAGGCGGTCGCGCGCCACGTCCTTGAGCAGGTCCATGACCTGTACGGACGTTGTAGAGTCCAAGGCACCGGTCGGCTCGTCTGCCAGCACGATCTCGGGGTCGTTGATCAGGGCGCGGGCGATGGCCACACGCTGCATCTGCCCGCCCGAAAGCTGGCTCGGGCGTTTGTTCACGTGCTCGCCCAGACCGACTTTCTCCAACGCCTCGCGCGCACGTTGGCGGCGTTCAGCATGCCCCACGCCCGTGAGTGTGAGCGCCAGCTCCACGTTTTCCAAAATGGTCTGATGCGGAATGAGGTTATAGCTTTGGAACACAAAGCCGATGCGGTTGTTACGGTAGGCATCCCAATCGCGATCGTGAAAGTCTTTGGTCGAAATACCGTCGATCAGCAGGTCGCCAGAATCGAAATGATCGAGCCCACCGATAACGTTGAGCATCGTGGTTTTACCTGAGCCTGAGGGACCCAGAATGGCCACGAACTCGTTATCGCGAAAAGACAGGCTTACGTTGTCGAGCGCCACCTGCGTAAACGACTGCGTAACGTACCTTTTGCAAATACCTTTGAGCTCCAACATGGACGGCAACCTCTCCCACGCGGGCGCACTTGCCCGCTCTTCCCCGCCGTTCGTATTCGACGCGTTTGTCCTACTCTATCCCCATTTTTTGCCGGCGCCAGTGAGGAATGTAACGAACCGCGCCAAAAAACGAACGGGATGGCGCCCAAAAGAAGAGGCCCCAAGGAGGGCCTCTATATGGTGGAGCTTATCTTGAAAAGCAGCGGACTACTTCGTACAACGGCGCACGATCCTCGCGATGCTTTACACGTTTTTACTGCTCGCTATTCGCAATCGCCTGGTCAATAAGCTTGTCGAGCGCTGCGCGCTGCTCGGCGGAGCTGATGGCTCCCACGATTGGATCCCCTACGATGTTGCCATTCTGATCTATGACATACGTTGTCGGGAACGAGAACAGATTTGACGTAAACTTACCGGCCTCGCTATCCGACTTGAACCAGATGTTCTTATATGTCACGCCCTTCTTGCTCAGCACGTCCTTGGCATCTGCAATCTCGCCCTTGTTGCCATCGAGCGTAAAGGAGTTGACGCCCACGACCTGGCCGCCCTTCTCGGCAAGTTCCTGATTCAGTTTCTCAAGATCGCCCAGCTCGCCCACGCACGGCTTGCACGTGGTGAACCAGAAGTTCATGACGGTGACCTTGTTCTTAGAGAACAGCTCGTCGCTGCTCACGTCGTTGCCATCCAGGTCCTTGCCCGTAAAGCTGGGGAACTTCGTCGCCTCGCTCGAAGCATTGGCACCAGCCGTCATGCCAGCGGCCGAAGCGTCGACGCTCTCGCCTTCGCTCGGCGTGCTTCCACAGCCGGGGAACTCCTTCTCCAAGCTCTCGAGCTTGTCCTCGATCTCCTTGATCTGCTGTGCACCGGCTTTGAGCGTCTTGAGCTCATCCGCCGTGAACTCATCCTTGGCACCGTCGATGGTCTTGAGCAGGAAATCGCCGTAATTGCTACCGTCCTCAATCATTGTCGATTCTTTATTTGCCGCATTGAATACCTTTTCCCACAGTGCGTTATCACTCGAAAGGATATCGTTCTCCTTTTTCATGAGCTTCGCATACAGCTCGGCAGCCTCGTCGGCATTGGTCGGCTTCTGCGCAGTGAGTTCTGCGATCTTAGGATCGGAGCTCGCAGATTCGCTCGCATTGCCACCGGGCGCCGAACACGCCACAAGACACAAGGCCAATACTGGCACCATAAACAGGGCCGCAATCTTAGAAAGCTTCATGGTCATTCCTCCGTTTTGTCGAAGCTTGTTTACTTTTTATCGGCGGTCAAGGGGAGCTTTTCCGCCGACACATCCAGGCCATAGCGATAGCTGATGGCGTCGACGGGACAGGCCCCGATGCACTTTCCGCACCGGATACATTCGGCGTGATTGGGCGAGCGGACAACATCAACGTCCATCTGACAAACCCTTGAACACTTGCCACACGAGACGCATTTGCACGCGTCAACCTGAATCCCCAACAAGGACACCCTATTCATGAGCGCATAGAATGCGCCGAGTGGACAAATCCATTTGCAGAAAGGGCGGTAGAACAAAACGCTCAGCACTACCACGGCAATGAGAACGGCAAGTTTCCAGGTAAAGAGCTGCCCCAGCGCAGATCGAATGCCGGCGTTGGCAATTGCCAGCGGAATGGCGCCCTCGAGCACACCCTGCGGACAGATGTACTTGCAAAAGAATGGGTCGCCCATGCCCACGTCGTTAACCACCAAGACGGGCAGCAGCACCACGGCAAACAGCAGCACAACGTATTTGATGTACGTGAGCGGCTTAAGCTTTTTCGTGGAAAGCTTTTTGCCGGGAATCTTATGAAGCAGCTCCTGCAGCCAGCCAAACGGGCACAGAAAGCCGCATACAAAGCGTCCCAGCAGCACGCCGAGCAAAATGAGCGTACCGGTTACGTAGTAGGAAAAGTTGAACCTGGATGAACCTACCACCGACTGGAACGACCCGACGGGGCACGCACCCGATGCCGCGGGGCACGAATAGCAGTTAAGTCCAGGTACGCAGACTGTTTTTCCCGCGCCCTGATAGATGCCGCCTTTGGCAAAGTTTGGCAGGTGAATGTTGGTGACGAGCGTCGCCGCCGCCTGAATGAATCCGCGAAATCGGGCCAAAACATGCGACGCAGTGTTTTCTCTTTTATCCAATTCCGATACACTCCAAGCACAGCCTAATCGCTTTGGCCAGCACGGCATCCGCCTCGCCACGCATAACACCAAAGCACACCATGGCAATTCCGACGATCAACAAAGCGACCTGTACCACGGGTTTTACCGCTTTGAACAACCTGACCACTCCTTTCGTTACGCGACCATTGGACCATATCGGCTATAAAATCCGTGTTAAGCGCGATTTGAAATGTGCAAGGAGACTGTTATGCGTATTTTGATCGTCGAGGACGAGCGGGCGCTGTGTGACGCAATCGCACGCAGCTTGCGAAACTTGGCGTACAGCGTCGACTGCTGTCGCGACGGACAGGAGGCGCTCGACCTACTGGACGTTGAGGCCTTCGACCTCGTGGTACTCGACCTCAACCTTCCCCGCATCGACGGCATGACCGTACTCAGGGAACTTAGGAAAACTGACTGCGAGACCAAGGTGCTGATTCTGTCCGCACGCGGCGAAGTATCCGATAAAGTCTCCGGACTCGATGCCGGCGCCAACGATTACCTCACCAAGCCGTTTCATCTGGACGAGCTTGCGGCAAGGATCCGCAGCCTTACCCTCAGACGCTTTACACAAAGCGACATAGTTTTAACCTGCGGAAAGCTCCGCTTTGACGCCAAGGCGCGCATCGCCTCCGTGGACAGCGAGGCTTTATCTCTTACGCGCAAGGAAACGGGAATCTTGGAATACCTGATGCTTAATCAGGGGCGTCCGGTAAGCCAAGAGGAGCTTATCGAGCACGTTTGGGATAGCAGCGTGAACAGCTTTAGCAACGCAATCCGCGTTCACATCTCGTCACTCCGCAAAAAGCTACGCATCGCTTTGGGATACGACCCGATTCGCAATCGAATTGGAGAGGGCTACGTTATGGAGGATAGCGAATGAAAAGGCTTTCGCTGCAATGGCGCATAACGATCATGACGGCACTGCTCACGTGTGCGGCGTGCGTGCTGACGAACTGCCTGGTCGGCTATACGGGCATGCGCTATATGGATGCCATCGGCAGTGACATCTCGGCCTTTAACGCTGCCGGCGCGGATTCGCCCCAGGTGTTCGACCCAACGAAAACGGCCCTCGATGACAAGGTCACAATCGTCGTAAACGACGCACAGGAGTCTTTTGGCACGACAGCCTGGTACATCACGGCTGGAGTCACACTCCTTGGCGGCGCGCTGGCATACTTTGTGAGCGGTCGTGCGCTCAAACCGCTACGGGCTTTTGCAGCCCAGGTTGAGCGTGTGCAGCCTGACAACCTAAGCGAAATCAGACTCAGTGAAGATGTGCCCACCGAGCTACAACGATGCAGCGCCTCTTTCAACGACATGATCTCCCGTCTTGGCGAAGGGTTCTCTGCACAGCGTCAGTTTACCGGCAACGCCGCACACGAGCTGCGCACCCCGCTCGCCCTTATGCAAGCACAGATTGAACTATTCATCTCCGAGCACTCCGGTTTGCAACCCGAAACAGCCGAGCTGCTCGGCCTGCTACAAGAACAAACCGAGCGCATGTCTCGAATGACCAAGGTATTGCTCGAGATGAGCGAGCTCCGCAGCGTTCCTTGCGAGGACGATGTGGAACTTGGTCCCTTGTCCGAAGAGGTCCTCACCGACCTTGCGCCACTTGCCGAAAATAAGGGCATAGCCCTCAATTGTGCTGGAGACGCTTTAGTAATCGGGAGCGACACGCTCCTCTATCGGCTGGTGTTTAACCTGGCCGAAAACGCTATCCGCTATAGCCGCACCGACTCAAGCGTTACCGTCTCCATCTGCGACAACGACAGCCACGTGTTCCTGCGAGTCGAGGACCAGGGCCCGGGAATACCCAAGCAGTACCGTGAGAGCATCTTCCAACCGTTCTTTCGTCTAGACAAATCCCGCAGCAGGGCATACGGCGGCGCAGGACTCGGACTAGCGCTCGTTTGGGAGATTGCAGCTCTTCACGGTGGCACAGTAGAGGTCGAAACAAGTTCCGAGAACGGGACCACCATGCTCGTAAGCCTTCCAAAACGATCCGCAGCGTCAACCGAGCAGTAAAACGAAAGGGGTCCCGAGCAACAGGAGTACAATTGCTGCTATTGTTGCCAGCTGTTGGGAGATGGAAGATGGACTGCGATGGCTACCCATGCGTTCCCATGCCGTTGATGTGCACTGCCTTTGTGCCGGGGCAGATTGACGCTGCGGTTGCAGGCATTTCCGACCCCGATTCACGCACCATCGCCACGGCAGAAGCGCTGTACTTTCGCGGACAGGCCGCCCTCGCTGCCAAGACGGCGCGCCCCTATCTTGACGCCACCGATTCCGCACTGCGCTATTCCGCATGCTTTATCTGCGGATACGCCAGTCTGTCGCTCAACCGTATCGCCGACGCCCGCCGTTGTCTTGCGGGCATCCTCGATACGCCAACTGACGAGGAATCACCCGCCGTCCACGCCACGCATATCCTGTTCGCCTCGGCCGCAAGCGTCCTGCTGCACTTGCCTTCCCCGTATTCCGCCGAAGAGTTTTATCCGCTTGCGGCGCATCTGCCCGAAGGCCTGCGCCTGTTCGCCAGCTACGTGATGGCGCATGCCCTGTACCTGCGCGGCGAATATGGCCGCAGTCTGGGCATGGCGGAAAATGCCCTGATCATGAAACAGGGAAGTTATCCCATCTCGGAGCTGTTCCTGCACCTGTCGGCTTCCATGGCCTGTATGAGTCTCAAAGACGTCGACGCCGCAAAGGCACACTTCGGAGCCGCTTGGGACACTGCGCGTCCCGACGGCCTTATCGAGCTCATCGGCGAGCACCACGGCCTTTTGCAGGGGCTCATCGAGGCGTGCCTAAAAACGCAATACCCTGACGACTTCGCGCGCATCATCGAGATCACGTACCGCTTCAGCTACGGCTGGCGGCGCATCCACAACCCCGATTCGGGCGAGGACGTGGCCGACGATCTAACGACCACGGAATTCACCATGGCCATGCTCGCCTGTCGTGGGTGGACCAACGCCGAAATCGCACGCCATATGGGAGTATCGCCGGGCACCGTCAAAAACCGCCTATCCGGCGTATACGCAAAGCTTGGCATCGGCACACGCGCCGAGCTGGTCGCGCATATGTTACGTTAGCGACCGGACTGCCAAGCGCATCGAACGCGTTCCGGAACCCGGCGCTTCGCTCGATCAATTTGGACATTTTGACCCTTGAACGGCACTACCGCCACGTGGCGCCTTCTCGCATAATTGGATTATTTCCACCGATACCTGCGGGATGGGAGCCAAAGATGCTTGATCGCCGTTCGTTACTTGTTGCCGGAGCGTCCTCGCTAGCGAGCATTATGTTGCCTCGCGTGCCGGGAAGCGCAAACGCCTTCATATTGCCGTTCGCGCCCACCGAAGCCCATGCCGACGAAAAAGACCCCTTCAGGGTGCTCGTTCTCTCGCGCACCATGTTCGGTGTGGTCGTGGTCGACGTCGCCAACAAGAATACGCCCATCAAGGGAGCCCAGGTCACGCTCGCGTCGCGTTATGCCGCGGGCAAACAGCTTTCCGCCACTACCGACGACGAGGGTACGGCTATCTTTGAGGTCGCCCCTCTTTCGGAAGGCTACGTGGACGAGGCAACGCTTCTCGACGCGTACGACTTTAACGGCGGCATCTCCATTAGCATGGCGGGCTACCGTGATGTCGAGATTCCCCTTGCGCGTATTCAGGGCGGCACCGCCATAACCGCGCCCACGCGTCCGCTTTCCGACGGCGAGCCGTACTTCCGCCAGCTCACATTCGACGAATGGGACATCCAGTACGCTGAAGCCACGTTCATGGCATTGCCAAAGGACGACACGGCAAACGAACAGCCCGATACGCACGCCTTTACCGTGCAGGCGCATCTGCCACAGGGTGGACAGGCAACGCTGCGCATCAACAAAGTGACGCCCGCCGCGGGCAGCTCATCCGAAACCGTCACGCAGATTGGCCAAGTCAAGGCCAGCGCATCGGGCGCGGATAATCTGGCGACGTTCACGCTCGAAGACAAGTTCCTCGACGCGGCATCGAGCCTTCTGGAAGAAGGATGCAAGCTGCGCTTTGTCCTCGACTACCAGGGCAAAACCTATACGCTCTCCTCCCCCATGGCCGTTGTCACTGCGCCGGCGGCAAAGGCGGAATCCGGATCGACCACTATCGTCCCCACCACCATGGACCAAGAGATCACTCCGTTTGATTTCCCCGCGGCGTTTCCCGGCATCGGCGGCAATAAGTTCACGTGTTGGATGCCCACATTTCCGATCCTCTTCGATTTCTCGTTTGCTGGATACGTGCTGTTTGGCGGAGGATACAAACCAGCCAGCTATATGAACGATTCGGGCAACCCTGATCCGGAATACTGGAAGAAATCGCCGCGTGAGTCGGGCGCCAAGCAGGCAAACCGCTACCTCGACGAGATGGAGGGGAAGTGGAATCAGTACAAAAGTATGAGTGCCGGTTCGGGCACCGATCCAAGAAACACCAAGCTCCTTCGTCACCATTGCACGCCGCTGTTCACGATGGATATCGCCACACAGCTGTACGGCTCGCTCGCCTACGATTGGGTGGGCAAAACCTGGGGTAACAACAACGACCCCGCATACGGCAATATTAAGGCCCTCTTCCAGGTAAGAACCGACCTCAATTGGACCGAGCAGTTTACCCTAGGACCGGTGCCGTTTTTCCTAAACGTCAACCCCTGGGTGCTGGCGAAGCTGGCGCTCGCCGTGGGTGCCCACACGCACGGCAGCGGCGCGGCGTTTTTCAAAAACATTTCGCTCGACTATTCAAACACGTCGGGCTCGTTCACCATCCAGATCGGGCTTGCCGTCACCTTTGGCGCCGGCGTTGCAGGCGTCGCTTCGTCTGCCGTGCGCGGCGCCGCATCCCTCACGCTGTTCATTGGGTACGAGAAGGCAGATGGACACCAGCTTCCGCGACTGCGCGTAGGTGCAGACGTCGATGTCGATGTGATACTCCAGTTCGTAATGTTCAAGTGGACCACCAAGGCTTGGTCGGGGTCGTGGCCCACACTCATCGATTCGTGGAATATGTCGGTGAACAATGGCGACCAGTATGTGCTCCAGCGCTCTGAGTTCGCATTGGGTGGAGATACGCCTTATACGCTGGATGCCCGCTTCGGCACGCCCGGCAACATCGAGGCGGGCGGCGTTCCGCAATTTATCGCATCGGCCACCATTGTCACCAACGCCGAACTGCTCGCACGCGCCGAGGTTAAGGCCACTGCCGTAAACGCCGCGCCTGTCGTGCGCGATTGGGATCAAGCGGTCACGCGCATTGAGCTCGAGGCGGATGCAGAAAGCGACGACACGGGACAGATCGAGCATTTCGTCCATGCACTGATAGAGAACGACGAAAACGCCGCGCCGATGTATGAGTACACCTACATCGGTCAGGCAACGAACACCGTTGCCGACCCGAACGCCGATTCTGCCGGCGTGTCGGAGGACGAGCGTGGCGGCATCAAGCCCTCGAGCGACAACGTGCTGTTTGCTGGCGTGCTCAGCGAAGCCCACATGAAGCTGGCAATGATTGCCGGCGTAGAATGCCTGTTCCGTATCGCCTCGGTGCGCTACGGCGACAATGGTCGCTCGCGCCTGGTGGTACACACAAAGGCAAACGGAACGTGGTCCGCTCCCACGCCTGTGGACTTTCCCCTTGGGTTTGGCGAGGGCGACGTGGAGCGCGACAGCATATACGATTACGACTTCGACGTAGTGGAATATACGGACGGAAGAGGAAACCAGGACGCCCACGTGCTGCTGGTCTCGGGCGAGCGCCCCGCCGGCGACAGCACCCTTTTCGATATGGCAAGCACAGCCGGCATACTGTCCGTTGTGCGCCTGCGCATAAGCAACGACGGAGTTCGCGTGGTATCGCACACGTCGTGGCGCAGCATCTCGCGCGGCCGCCTTCAGGAGGATGGCTACCATTGCCTGCAGTGCCCACGCATCACGGTGGGCAAGACGCTGGTCGACGGGCGCCTGTCGGGCGCTTACCTCCACCGCCGCGGAACCACCGCAGAGAAGGCGCTCGGCAGCGAGGCCGAGGTTGCACTGGAATGCTTTACCCTGTGGTCGGATGATTTGGGCGACAGTCTCACGTTCCGTCAGGTCCTCCGCTTTCCGCAGGCACCGTCGAGCATCGAGCTCAGCACGCCCGAGAATATCAACGGCAAAATGGTGGTGCCCGTTGCATACGAGACTGCAGGCGGTTGTGGCTGTGCATCGTACGCCGTGATCGGCCAGTCCATCGCGGGTTGGGGCGTTATGTCGCCAGATGCCACAGTACCCCACGCGGTGCCGTGGCCGCAGCACACGGGCTTTTTGGCAACCGTCAACGAGCAACTGCAGCATATTACTTGGACGCAAGGCGCATCGGCATTTGCAACGCAGCCCGTGGGCGCCGCAGACTGTGGCCCGGCATCGTTCAGCGTAAGCAACAACGGCAGGTGCGTGCTCTATGTAGAGAACACCGATGGCAAGGTGGGACAAACCTACGACGAAGAAGGCAACCCGGTAGCAGTGATGGGCAAGCACTTCCGCATCTTCGCCAGCACCTTGGCAGGCGATCTGTTCACGGAGCCGTTCGTGATGTGCGAGCTGGACCATCCCGTCGATCAGATAACGACATTTTTGACGTCGGGGAGCATGCTCTCCGCGCTCGCCACGCACATTGTGAGCGCGGAGAAGAGCGAGGCAGAACTACACGGCATCGAAGTGCCCTTGGTGGCGTGTGCCACTCCGACGGGCGCAGTCGCTACCTCGGGCGCGGTGGTGCCCGGAGCGGCAGGCGAATCCTTCATGGTCACGGTGCGAAACGACGGCAACACCTTGCTGACCGCCGGCACGATCGATCTGTACCGAGAGGGCTCCAGTCAGCCGTTCTCCAGCGCATCCATCGGGTTCGGAGTGAACGCACGCATGGCATCGATCTACGATCCAGAGCTTGCCGAGGACGCTTCGGCCAACGACATGACACACGTGAAGTACACGCTCGAGACGCTGGGCGCACATTTTGCAACGCACCCGCTGGTAGCCGACAGTGGCAACGCCGTGCTGGCACCGGGTTGCACGGCACAGTTCCGCATGAGCTTCGCCATCCCCGAGAGTTGGAGCGACGAGGTGGGCAAACGCGTAACGCTATATGCGAAGGCGCGTAAGCTGGTGGCGCTCGATCCCGTAACGCTCGAGGAAATTCGACCGGGCGCAAACTCGGCGCTGGGTGCCGTACTGCACGAGCTTCACGTGCCCGACGCGGCATGCGAACGCTCAGAAGTTCAGGTCGGCGTATGCGACAGCGCGGATACGACAGAACTTCACGACGCCCCGATGACAGCAGACGACGATGGCGGCTCGAGTGGCGGCGGTACCGACGAGGGCGGCGGCTCCGGCGGAAGCAGCTCCGGCAGTGGCAAGGACCACAGCAATAACAAACGCTCCGGAAAAGCGGGCGCGCTCGCTGGCACGGGCGATGTCAACGCTCCCCTTACGGTAGCCGCTGCAGCACTCGCCGCGGCAGGCGCCGGCCTCATCGCCTACAGCGCCCGCCGCACGGCGCTCGAAAAAGACACCGCCAATGAGGTCAATTCGGATGAGCCTCGCTAGCTCCTAGTTGCTTTTACGAGAGACGCTGACTCGGCTCATCGAACATCAAAATGGGCTGGTTTTGGATACCCAGAGCCAGCCCATTACGCATTAGATATCGTCAGAGGAGTCGAGTTCTGCCTCGAGCTTGGCACGCCGTCTTTTCGCCAACAATCCGCACGACACGTCTTCGACAGCGTATCCAACCGCAAACGCAGCAGGACGCATTCGATTCGCTATTCAAACTTACTCGGACAGAGCCGACTCGGTTTTGTCCGAGTAAACGCTGTTCCACCAAACTCCGAACGATTGTTCGATGGATTTCGTGTTGGTTGGAATCGTCTGTGGGCTGGGCTATGCTACCTTGACTATCTATATGACTTAAACGCAGCAAGGGAGCACCGAGAGAGCGAGTATGGCAAAAAACACCGCAAACTATGGTAACGACAGTATCCGCCAGCTCAAGGACGAGGAGCGCGTACGTCTGCGCCCCGCCGTTATCTTTGGCTCGGATGGACTCGACGGTTGTGCGCATGCCGCCTTCGAGATCCTGTCCAACGCCGTTGACGAGGCGCGCCAGGGCTACGGCAAGCTCATCACCCTTACCGCCTTTCGCGATGGCTCCATTCAGGTAGAGGACAACGGCCGTGGCTGCCCGCTCGACTGGAACCCCTCCGAGAAGCGCTTTAACTGGGAACTCGTCTTTTGCGAGCTCTATGCCGGCGGCAAGTACAACAACAACCAGGGCGGCGACTACGACTTCTCGCTCGGCACCAACGGCCTGGGCTCGTGCGCAACCCAGTACGCCTCAGAATACATGGATGTCACGGTCTGGCGCGATGGCAACAAATACTCCCTGCACTTTAAAAAGGGCAAGGTCGTCGGCGCCAAAAAGAAGGCACTCGAGATTGAGCCCAGCGACGAGGACCGCACCGGCACCACCATCAAGTGGCGTCCCGATCTTGAAGTCTTTACCTCCATCAGCATTCCCCACGAGTGGTATCGCGAGACCATGCGCCGCCAGGCCGTGGTCAACGCCAACGTGACCTTCCGCCTGCGTATCGAGGGCGACGATGGCGAGTTTTCCGAAGAGGATTTTTGCTATCCCAAGGGCATCGAGGACTACGTGCTCGAAAAGGTCGGTACCGACTATCTCACCGAACCCTTCTTTATCGAGGCCGACCGCCGCGGTCGCGACCGCGAGGACTTGCCCGACTACAATGTAAAGATCACCGCGTGCATGTGCTTCTCGCGCACCTTCACGATGCAGGAGTACTACCACAACTCCTCCTGGCTCGAGAACGGCGGCTCGCCCGAAAAGGCAGCCCGCAGCGCTCTGACCAGCGCCATCGATGCCTACATTAAGCAACAGGGCAAATACAACAAAAACGAGAGCGGCATTAAATGGCAAGACGTCCAGGACTGCCTGGTGCTGGTGACCAACTGCTTCTCCACTCAGACGTCCTACGAAAACCAGACCAAGAAGGCCATCAATAACCGCTTTATCCAGCAGGCCATGACCGCCTTCTTTAAGGAGCGCCTCTCGACCTACTTGATCGAGAACAAAGACGCCGCCAACAAGATCATGGAGCAGGTGCTCATCAACAAGCGCTCGCGCGAGAATGCCGAGAAGACGCGCCAGAGCATCAAGACCAACCTGCAGCAGAAGACCGACATGGCCAACCGCGTGCAGAAATTCATCGACTGCCGCTCCAAGGACAAGAGCCGCCGCGAGATCTACATCGTAGAGGGCGACTCGGCAGCAGGCGCCATTCGCACCTCGCGCGATGCCGAGTTCCAGGGCGTTATGCCCGTCCGCGGCAAGATCCTCAACTGCCTAAAGGAGGATTATCCGCGCATCTTTAAGTCCGACATCATCATGGACCTCATGCGCGTGCTGGGCTGCGGCGTGGAGATCAAGGACAAGCGGATCAAGAACCTCGGTGCCTTTGACCTGGACAACCTCAACTGGAACAAGGTCATCATCTGTACGGACGCCGATGTCGACGGTTATCACATCCGCACGCTCGTGCTCACCATGCTCTATCGCCTGGTGCCCACGCTTATCGACGAGGGCTACGTGTATATCGCCGAGTCGCCGCTCTACGAGATCAACTGCAAAGAAAAGACCTACTTTGCTTACACCGAGCTCGAGAAAAACGGCATTCTTAAAGAGATTGGCGACCAGAAGTGCTCCATCAACCGGTCCAAGGGTCTTGGTGAGAACGATCCGGACATGATGTGGCTCACCACCATGAACCCCGAGACGCGCCGCCTGATCAAGGTAGAGCCCGAGGACGTCACCAAGATGGAAACCATGTTCAATCTGTTGCTGGGCAACGACGAGGCGGGCCGCAAGCGCCATATCTCCGAGCACGGCAAGGAATACCTGGACCAGCTGGACCTGCAGTAGCAGTAATTCGATAACGACGGCCCATAAGAAGTTCAAGAGGAAATCGTGGCAAAGAAGAAGACGAAAAACCAGCCCAAGAAAAAGCAGGTCAACGCCGAGAACGTCATCGGCCTGCACTCCGAGGTCACCGATCAGCCGATTACGCAGACGCTCGAGGTCAACTACATGCCCTACGCCATGAGCGTCAACGTCTCGCGTGCGTTCCCCGAGATCGACGGCTTTAAGCCCTCGCACCGCAAGCTGCTCTACACCATGTACAAGATGGGCCTGCTCAAGGGTGAGCGTCAGAAGAGCGCCAACATCGTGGGCCAGACCATGAAGCTCAACCCGCACGGCGATGCCGCGATCTACGAGACGATGGTGCGCCTGGCCACCGGCAACGAGGCGCTGCTCGCCCCCTTCGTGGAGTCGAAGGGCAACTTTGGCAAGTACTATTCGGGCGACCTGAGCTACGCCGCCTCGCGTTATACCGAGGCCAAGCTCTCCCCCATCAGCGCAGAGATCTTCAAGGACATCGACAAGGACCCGGTCGACTTCGTCGACAGCTACGACGGCGCCATGAAGGAGCCACGCCTGCTGCCCACCACGTTCCCCAACATCCTTGTCTCGGCCAACAAGGGTATCGGCGTCGCCATGGCGTCCGACATCTGCGGCTTCAACCTCAACGAGGTCTGCACCGCCACCATGCACTACCTGCAGGATCCCGACTGCGACCTGCTCGAGTACATGCCCATGCCCGACTTCTCGACCGGCGGCGAGATCATCTACCGCCGCGAGGAAATGGAAAAGATTATCGAGACCGGCCTTGGCAGCTTCCAGATCCGTTCCCGCTGGCGCTGGATTCCCGAAGAGCGCATCATCGAGGTCTACGAGATTCCCTACACCACCAAAACCGATGTCATCATCGAGCGCATCGTCAAGCTCTCCAAGGAGGGCAAGGTCAAGGAGATCGCCGACATCCGCGACGAGACCGACCTTTCGGGTCTGCGCATCGCTATCGACCTTAAGCGCGGCGTCGACCCCGATAAGCTCATGGCGAAGCTCTATCGCTCGACCACGCTGCAGGATTCGTTCTCGTGCAACTTCAACGTGCTCGTCGACGGCTATCCCCGTGTTATGGGCGTGCGCCAGATTCTGCACGAGTGGGTCAAATGGCGTATTGAGTCCACGCGTCGCCGCATTAACTTTGACCTGGGCAAAAAGTCCGAGCGCCTGCACCTGCTGCACGGCCTCGAGGCAATCTTGCTCGACATCGACAAGGCCATCGCCATCATCCGCGGCACCAAGCTCGAGGCCGAGGTCGTGCCCAACCTTATGAAGGGTTTCGACATCGACGAGACCCAGGCCGAGTTTGTTGCCGAACTCAAGCTCCGCAACATCAACGAGGAGTACATCCTCAACCGCACCAAGGACATCGCTAAGCTCGAGGGTGAGATTGCCGAGCTTGAGGAGATCCTCTCCAGCGAGGAGAACATCAAGAAGGTCATCAGCGACGAGCTGGCCGCGGTCAACAAGAAGTACGTGATGCCGCGCCGCACGGGTAGGATCGAGCCCCATGAGGTTATCGAAGTAAGCTTGGAGCCCGAGGTCGAGGAGTACCCGGTCACCATCATGCTCTCGCGCGATGGCTACCTTAAGAAGATGACGGACCGCGTACTCAAAAAGGCGACCACGCTCAAGTACAAGGACGGCGACAAACCCTTTATCGAGTTCCCGTCCTCCAACACGCACGAGCTGCTCGTGTTTACCAACAAGAGTCAGGTGTACAAGTGCAAGGTTGCGGCATTTGAGGACACCAAGTCGGCCCAGCTGGGCTCGTATCTGCCCACCGACCTCGAGATGGAACCCGACGAGAGCGTCATCTGGGTCATCGACCCCGAGGACTACAAGGCCGACGTGCTGTTCGTCTTTGAGAACGGCCGCGTGGTGCGCGTCGCGCTTTCTGGATACGTCACCAAGACCAACCGCAAGCGCCTCAAGAACGCCATCTACGGTGGCAGCAAGCTGCTGTATGCCCAGGTGCTCAAGGAAGATCGCGACATCGCGCTGGTCTCGAGCGACTACCGCCTGATGAATTTCAACACGTCGCTGCTCAAGACCAAGACGACCACCAACACGCAGGGCGTCCAGGCCTTTACGGCCAAGAAGGGCCGCTCGGTCACCACCGTCGGCACGACCGAGGAGATTCTTGGCGCCGGCGTCTCCGCCGAGAAGTTCACCACGCAGAGTCTGCCCTCCGCTGGTGCCCTCATGAAAGAAAACGACATGCCGAGTTTGTTTGACTAAAACGACGGCAGTCGAACTGGTACAAGCCACAAACCAACGGGGCCCGGAGCGCAGTAAATGCCGCGCTCCGGGCCCCATGCATTACAGCAACATCATCCCTATAGACAAAATGCCGCATAAAGTGGAACAGACATAAGCCCATCATTCATTCCAAAGGGCTTAGTCGATAGCCTGATAAGGCGCACGCCTTGATGGGTCTTTTTTAGCGAGGACAGATTTCGAGATCTTGTGTTCTCCCCCGCCTTGACTTCAATCGCAGACAAGCATCCCTGCTTCTCTACTACAAAGTCGATTTCCGCACGATTGTCTCGCGCCCAATAATGCAGCGGATAGCCCATGGCTGAAAGCTGTTGGGCAACGTAGTTTTCGGTAAGTGCACCCATGAATGTGCCGCCGATGCCGGCAAGAATATCGGCGCGTTGAGCACCGGCCTTGGAGACGAGCAGCCCTGTATCCGCCTGATAGATTTTAAAAGCAGAAGGGTTAACGAAGGCCTCTAGAGGGCTTTCGATCTGCCCAACTAGGCTGCAGCGCGCCACCGTACCCGACAATACAAGCCAGTCGAGAGCATCTCCAAAGAGAGACGCATTGCCCCCCGCTCGCACTACCTTGTATTGAAATTTACGATTCTCTTTGGCAAGCTGCTGTGGAATGGAATCGAAGCACGCACGCGTCTTTGCGCTCAAGCGTTCATCAGCATATTTATTGGTGTCGGCGGAATATCCGTCGAGAATAATCCGATGCTTTTCGGCCACATCAATGATTGACTGATCATCGATGTACGTTTGGACCGCCTCGGGCATTCCGCCAACAACAAGATACTGTCGATAGAGCCCAAGCGCCTTTTCATGAAGGCTTGGCGCAAGAGGTCCCATTGACTCGAATGATGAACGTATCTCGTCGACCAGTTGATCGTGTCCCATCGCCCAGAGAAACTCCTCGAAATCGAGTGGGGTCATCTCAATCAAGTCGGTCTTTCCAACGGGGAACGAATACGACTGATGGTTAATGGCAACCCCAAGAAGCGACCCAGCAGCCGCAACGTAATACTCGGGAGCATCTTCGCAAAAGTATTTAAGGGAAGTGAGCGCTTCCTCGCATGCCTGGATCTCGTCAATGAACAGTAAGGTTTTGCCAGGCACGATACGCTGTCCGGTACGAGCCTCGATCGCGCGTACGATCGAATGAGGGTCAAGACCGCCCGAAAAATCCGCTCGCGCCGACCGGTCGTTCTCAAGGTTCACGTAGACAACCGATTCGAAAAGATCCTGGGCGTACGTTCTGAGCAGATAGGTCTTGCCACACTGGCGCACGCCTTTGACCAGCAGAGGTTTTCTATCAGCCCTGTCTCGCCATTCCCTAAGGAGCTCGTCTGCCTTGCGACGCATACGCAACCTTCCCTCATAAACTTATGTTTGACAATATTTTAACGTTGATTAATTTGTTTTCAGTTATTTTTCTGCGTTTAAAAATTGTTCTATACGGCACTTGAGGGAATTCGCCCCTATCTCTCGGTAAGGACAGCAAGCATTTCCGCCAACGCCGATTGCCATGCGTTCTTCTTGCCCTTAGGCCAGCTTGCGAGCGAGCTCTCGCACCTCTTATAACTTGGGCGACGATGCCATGCTGTCGCGCTCGGTCATGCCGCTGATGGTGACAATGCCCTGGTCCTCCCACTTGCAGTACGCGCAGGTTGACTTGTACATAGCGATCGCCGCGTCATAGACGCCCTCGCTGTGGCTATCGAGCAAAAGGGCCGTCTTGGTGAACGGGAAGCCCGTGGCGCCGAAGGCGTACAGGCGGTCGATGGCGGCCTTCTCCTGCGCGGTGATATCAAACCAGTAGATAGGCGAAGCGAAGACAACCATGTCGGCGTCTTTCAGCGACTCGATCACGTTGGCCATGTCATCCTTCTGCACGCAAGTGCCCTCGTGGGCAAAGCAATACTGACACCCCAGGCAACCAGCGATTTTCTTGCTGGCAACGCGGACGACCTCGACCGTATTGCCGCCCTCACGCGCGGTCTCGGCAAACGCCTCGACCATGGTGTCGGTATTGGCGCCCTTACGCGGGCTGCCGCTCAATACAACGATATTCATAGGAATCTCCCTTCTTCATGCCGCAGGTGCGCAGCATGTTTTCTTGTAACCAAAACGAATGGGGTTATTCAATCGCCTCGTTTCAGCTACTCCCGCTCTTTAGAAGAATCGTTGCTGGAGACTTGACATTAAATCAAGGCACGTCTTATTTCAGATACTCTTCAAAGAACACTTTCAGCTTTCCGAACGGAATGATGTCCATCTGATCGTAAAGGTCGGTGTGGTTGGCACCGGGGATAATGAGCAGTTCCTTGTTGTCCCCGGTCAGCTTGCCGTACGCGGTTTCGCTGAAATAGCGGGAGTGCGCCTTCTCGCCGTGCACCAGCAACACGGCGGAACGGATCTCGCCGGCGTACTGCAAGATCGGCATATTCAAAAACGACAGCGAAGACGTCACATTCCAGCCGCCATTGGAGCCCAGGCTGCGGGGATGGTAGCCTCGCGGAGTCTTATAGTAGGCATAATAGTCCTTCACAAACTGCGGTGCGTCCTCCGGCAACGGATCGACCACACCGCCTGCCAGAGCATAGGTACCGTTTTTGTAATCTACAGTGCGCTGTGCATTCATGGCTTTTTTCTTCTCATAGCGTGCCTGCTCAGAATCCTCAGCATCAAAATATCCGTTGGCAGTTACACGGGTCATGTCGTACATGGTAGCGGTGACGGTGGCCTTGATGCGGGTGTCGATGGCTGCGGCATTGATTGCCATGCCGCCCCAACCGCAGATGCCGATGATGCCGATGCGCTCCGGATCGACGTTTTCCTGTACCGAGAGGAAGTCCACCGCTGCGCAGAAGTCCTCGGTATTGATGTCCGGCGATGCTACATACCGGGGCGTGCCGCCGCTCTCCCCGGTATAGGACGGGTCGAAGGCAAGCGTGAAAAAGCCCAGTTCCGCCATCTTTTGCGCATAAAGACCGGACGATTGCTCCTTCACCGCGCCAAACGGGCCGCTGACGGCGATGGCGGGCAGCTTGCCTTCCGCGTTCTTAGGCACGTACACGTCGGCCGCCAGCGTGATGCCGTATCGGTTGTGGAAGGTCGCCTTGTTGTGCTCAACCTTGCCGCTTTTGGGGAATACCTTGTCTCATTCCTGCGTCAGTTTCAACTGCTCCATGCCTAAGCCTCCTTGTCAGTCGCTTTAAGGTATTGCTCGTCGTCCACGGGCTCCAACCACTCGTTGGAGGCCTCCTCGCCCGGAACCTCCACCGCGAGATGGGAGAACCAGCTGTCGGGCGCCGCACCGTGCCAGTGCTTTACGCCTGCGGGAATATTTACTACAGTAGCGGAGATGTTCGGTCTGCCCGTTTCCACGCTGCGTTATTACGACAAACAGGGATTGTTTCCGGAATTGGAGCGGACGTCCGGCATTCGCCGATTCGGCGATACGGGACTCGAGGCGCTTCGGGTCATCGAATGCTTAAAGAAAGCCGGAATGGAGATCAAGGACATCCGGCTGTTCATGGAATGGTGTGCGGAGGGCCCATCGACATATCCCAAGCGCAAGGCCATGTTCGAGGAGCGAAAAGCCCACATGGAGTCGGAGATTGCGAAGATGAACCGCGCGCTGGACATGTTGAAGTTCAAATGCTGGTACTACGAGCAGGCGATTCAGGATGGCAACGAGGATAGAGTGAAGGCGCTGATCCCCGACGATTTGCCGGAAGAGATCAAAGATACCTACAATAACGCCCACGCTCAATAATGCCGCCCGATGCTCAAGGGGCTTTGGCAAGGGGCTCTTTCCGAGCAGAACGAAAAAGAAAGCCTCCGAACCAGAGGGTCCGGAGGCTGTTATTCCCGTTATTCCCATAGGCATAAGCGCATCTGTTCGCGATTGCCTATCGATGCTTTGCCTCGAGCACGGCAGACACCGCATCGAGGAACTCCCGCACATGGTCTGCGGGGTGCGGCGAATGAAGCAGCCCGTAAGACACGAGACAGTCCCAATCGGTAGGGACGGTTTTGAGCATGGGGTGGACGTTGGCCCACAACGGCAGCGTCGCAAGCGCGAGGTCCTCGTTCGCGCCGCGATTGAACACCTCCACCCGATATTGCGGGAAGTCTACGAGCGCGATTTGAGGATGATGCAAGAGTATCTCGTCGCGCACGCGGTCGATTTCGGCGTTCCAGCCCCGGCGTATAAGCATAAGACTGTGATTGTGGAGGTCGTCGAATGTGACGATGTCGCGTTTGGCGAGTTCGTTGTCGACGGGAACGGCGCACCAGAGCGGCTCGCGCGAAAGCTCGAGGCCCAGGCACCCGCGCTCTTTAAGAAAGGCATCGTCGAAAATCCCCGCCACGATATCCATGTCTTGCCCGAGGTTCGCCAAACCGCGCGCCGCCGAGGGTGTGTTTTCAAACGTGACCACCTGAAGGCTCATGCCAGGGCAACGTTCCTTCACCTTCGGCCACAGCTTCGTGAGCGGCGTGCTGGGCGTCATGAGCGACACTCCCACGCGGATGATGCGCTTTTCTCCACGCTCGGCGACGCGGGCGCGTGCGATTGATTCTTGAGAGTACTGCACGATATGGCGGGCGTCGGCGAGCAGCGACCTGCCTGCTCGCGTAAGCGAAAGCCCCTGATGCGATCGGTGGAACAGCGTAAGGCCTAGCCGCGACTCCAGCAGGTTCATCTGCTTGATGACGGCCGTGGGCGTGATGAAGGACTCTTGTGCCGCTTTGGAGAAGCTGCCCGCCTCCGCCACGCGGATGAAAGTGTCAAGCTGTGGGTTGTACATCGATCCTCCTGTCACGCATTATGTGCCGTATATACCCCATGGTTATATCCATCATTCCAACGTGAACTTCTCGCACGTCAGTAAACGCCGTAGCCTTGTATTCGAAAAGTCGCCATTAAGGAGGAGACCATGGAGTATCTGAAGCTCAACAACGACGTAGAGATGCCCATCGAGGGTTTGGGCACCTTCCTCATGACCCCGACCGAGGCCGAGGCGGCCGCAACCGCCGCGCTCACGACTGGCTACGAGCACATCGACACCGCCAACGCCTACACGAACGAGCGCGCCGTGGGCCGTGCCATCGCCAAAAGCGGCATCGCGCGCGACAAGATCTTCGTCTCCACCAAGCTCTGGCCGAGCGTCTACGACGCGGGCATGCCGGCGGTGGACGCCACGCTCCAGCGCCTAGGGCTCGACTACGTCGACATGCTCATCCTGCACCAGCCGGTAGGCGACTACCTGGCCGCGTGGCGCACGATGGAGGAGGCCTACCGCGCGGGCAAGGTGCGCGCCCTCGGCCTCTCCAACTTCCCGCAAGACAAGATTGCCGAGGTCATCGAGGTCGCCGACATCAAGCCGCAGCTCGTGACCGTTGAGTGCCACCCCTACCACGCCCAGCGCGACCTGCGCGCCTACCTCGCGCCGTACGGCACGGTGATCGAGGCGTGGTACCCGCTCGGCCACGGCGACAAAGGTCTTCTGGAGGAGCCCGTCTTCATCGCTCTCGCCGAGAAGTACGGCAAGACCCCGGCCCAAGTGATCCTGCGCTGGCACGTGCAGATGGGCACCTCCATCATCCCCGGCTCCAAGAACCCCGCCCACATCGCCGACAACGCGAACATCTTCGACTTCTCCCTCACCGAAGACGAGATGGCCGAGATTGCCAAGCTCGACGGGACCATGACCTACTACACCGCCACTGAGGAAGCACTCGCGGGCTACCTGGCCATACGCCCCGATTTCGACGCGCAGGAGTAGCGCTCAGACGATAACGGACCAACCAAGCCGCCGCCGAGGACCAGTCGGCTGTCGAGGACGAGCCCGCCGCAGTGCCCGCTGCAGACGGTAACGTCCTCGTGGCCTACTACTCGGCACAGGGCCACACCGCTGTCGTAGCTCAGGCCATCGCCGACGAGCTCGGCGCCGATCTCTTTGAGGTGACGCCTAGAACCCGCGGGTTATAGCCCCGTGCGCACCCCAGCGTTATAGAACCCTCACCAACGGAAACTTCCGCCGGCGCGGCGCCCCTCGTATGGTGGATACGTCAAGTTGCGAGAAAGGAAGGCACCATGGACTACATCACCTTGAACAACGGCGTCAGGATGCCGCAGCTCGGCTTCGGCGTGTACCAGATCCCGGACGCCGCGGAATGCCAGCGCGCTGTGGAGGACGCGCTCTCGGTCGGCTATCGGCTGCTCGACACGGCCGCGAGCTACGGCAACGAAGGGGCGGTCGGGGCCGCCGTTCGCGCGAGCGGCCTGCCGCGCGACGAGGTATTCGTGACGACCAAGCTGTGGATGTCGGATGCGAGCTACGAGGGGGCCAAGCGCGGCTTCGACGCGTCGCTCAAGCGGCTGGGGCTCGACTACGTCGACCTCTACCTCATCCACCAGCCGTTCGGCGACGTCTTCGGCGCGTGGCGCGCCATGGAGGAACTCTACGAGCAGGGCGTTATCCGCGCCATAGGCACAGCTAACTTCTACCCTGATCATCTCGCAAACCTCATCTCGTTCAACCGCATCGCCCCCGCCGTGAACCAAGTCGAGTGCAACGTGTTCTTCCAGCAGCGCGAGGCGCAGGAGTACATGGTCGGCAAGGAGGTAGCCATGGAGGGCTGGGCGCCCTTTGCGGAGGGCAGAAACGACCTCTTCCGCAACGAGGTCCTCGCTCGCATCGGCGAGGCGCACGGCAAGACGGTCGCCCAGGTCGTGTTGCGCTGGCTGCTGCAGCGCGGTGTGGTCTGCATCCCTAAGAGCACGCACCGCGATCGCATGGAGCAGAACTTCGACGTCTTCGACTTCGCGCTGGGCGACGACGAGATGGTCGCCATCGCCGCGCTCGACACCGGGCGCAGCGCGTTCTTCGACCACCACGACCCCGCCACCATCGAATGGATGTCCGGGCTCGTGCGCAACGTGTAGACGAGCGGTCAGACCGCACTGATAACTTACTAGGAGGAATTGCCATGAACTCATTCACGTACGACTACCCGGTCAGGAACTACTTCGGCGAGGGGGCCATGGACCAGGCACTCGACGCCGAGATGGGTGCCATGGGCAAGACAGTGATGCTCGCCTACGGCGGAGGTTCGGTCAAGCGAACCGGCGTCTACGGCCACGTGGTCGATAAGCTCACGAGCGCGGGCAAGCGCGTGGTGGACTTCGGCGGCATCATGCCCAACCCGACCTACGAGAAGTGCCAGGAAGGCGCCGCGCTCGCACGCGAGGAGCAGGTCGACTTCATTCTCGCCGTCGGCGGCGGGTCGGTCTTCGACTGCTGCAAGGTGGTCTCCGCGCAGGCGATGCTTGACGAGGACATCGAGACGTTCGAGCACGTCGACGGCAAGATGCCGAGCTCGTTCATCCCCATGGGATGCATCGTGACGCTCTCCGGCACGGGCGCCGAGCAGAACAACGGCGCCGTCATCACCAACGAGGAGACGCACGTGAAGGGCGCCTATCTGGGGGCGATACCCATGTGGGCGGCGCTCGACCCGGCGCTCACGCTCACCGTACCGCACGCGCAGTTCATGAGCGGCGCATTCGACACGCTCTCGCACTGCATGGAAAGCTATTTCGGAAGCCCGCGCGGACGCAACGTCACCGACGACATCAACCTCGCCATCCAGCGTAACGTCATCCGCAACATGCGGATCATCGCGGACGACGACCAGAACCTCGAGGCGCTCAGCGAACTCGTATACGACTCCGCCATGGCCGAGAACGGCGTGCTCAAGATCGGCAAGTCAACGGACTTCCAGGTGCACATGATCCAGCACCAGTACGGCGCGTACACCCACACCAACCACGGAATGGGCCTCGCGGTCATCCACCCTGCGCTCTACCGCCACCTGGCCCCCGAGGCGCCCGCGCAGTTCGCCCGCTGGGCGCGCGAGGTGTGGGGCGTCGACGCCAAGGGCAAAGACGACCTTACGGTGGCGCTCGAGGGCATCGACCGCCTGCAGACGTTCATCGGCGAGATGGGGCTTCCCACAAGCTTCGATGAGATGGGCTCCGACGCGTCCGACGAGACGCTGCACAAGGTCGCGGACACCTGCGTGCTCACCGGCGGCTGCGCCAAGAAACTGGAGCGCAGCGAGGTGTTCCAGATTCTGACCGAGTGCCTCTAGATCGGCGGGGGTCCCGATCAGCCCGCGCCGAAGGAAACCGTACGACTCCGAGATGTCATCGTAATCGTAGGACCCGGCGAGCCCGCCGCGCCTGATGAATCCGTCGAAGTCGTCGTCGACGGCCCCCTGCTCGTCGAAGTAGGAGCGGTATTCGCCGAAGCTGAAGGGGAGGATGTGTACCTCCCCGTGGCGCCCTGTGAACAGGGTTGCCAGGTCCGAACTCAGGAGGAACGCGTTCGATCCCGTGAGGTAGATATCCCATCCGCCACGTGCGTGAATGCTGTTAATTGCTTTCTCGAAACCCTCGCACAGCTGCACCTTGTCGATGAAGAGACGGTTGCGGGTGCCCTCTTTGTGCCGCTCTATGATTTCGCGATGCAGCGCTGGTACTCGAGCAGTAGCTCGTTGTCGAGGTCCAGCAGATCGATGTAGACGTTGTTGGAGGATGGGTCCCTCCGAGCAACGGAGGCGGAGAACGCCTTCATGAGCTCGGACTTGCCGGAGCGGCGCATCCCCGTGATCACCTTGATGTCCCAGGTGCCCTCGAGCGCCCAAAGCCGCTCCATGTACGTATTGCGGTCGACCCAATCAATCATCAGCTCTTTCTCGGTTTCAAAACCGATAAGGAAATATGCGCAAGGGCGCGTCGGAGGGTAAGCCCCAGCCATGTCATGTCGGCAGAAGCCCTCGACCGGCGGCACGACGAAGTCGAAATAGCCCTCGATTTCCCGCGGGCCCTCTTCGAAATCTTGATGGTATATGCGACGCCGTAGAGCATCGGCAACGCGTTCTGCTATGCGCCGCCTTCGGCATTGGAATCGCCCTTGCCCCGCACAGCAACGTAGCTCATAGACGGAACGATCAGGATGCTCGGCTTGTCAGGCGGTTTGCCCGTGATGTTGTAGCGCACCGTAGACGTTGATGGAGATGGCTGCGCGCGGGCACGGGCGCGCCACCGCACTTCACAGCTTGTTTCTCAAGTATTTGGGACGCACACTCGGCGTTCAAAAATGCTGAGCGACTCCGCATGGCTCGAGACTGAGCCGAGGTGCCCTACTTCTCGCCCTCCAGCAGCCCCACGATGCGGTCGATGTCGACGGCAAAGCGAGGCCTTCCCTCGCGCTCGTAGCGGTCGAGGTATGTCTGGCACTCGGAGACAATGCGCTTGGTGTTGCTGTCGATGATGCGCTGGAGCGTCTCGTAGTAGGCCGAGCCCTCGGTCCTAAAGCGGCGCTGGTAGGCCTTGGTTATGGGGAACATCTTGATGTAGTGGATGCCGTGGCGGCAGCCGGGGCGCGTCGTGGGGCGGGGTGGCAGTGCAAAGTATTGGTCTTTGGGCACGTTGGGGGCGATGTTGGAACGCAGCGGCACGGCGAAGTCCCTGCGCTTTCCGCGGAAACGCAGCCTCACCACCACGATGCAGGGGCGATTGTGCTTAAGCATGAGCTCACGGTCGCCATCGACGAGGTCGAAGAAGTCCTGGGAGATGGATACGATCTTCATCGGTTACGCCCCCTTCATACGAAGCGGGGCCCGCATCGCTGCAGGCCCCTACAGGTGGGCGATATTCTACGCCTTGCGGCACCCCGTCGCCCACGGAGGTTAAACGTACACGTAAGCCGTACTCTGAAAGCCGCGGCTTCCGGCAAGTAGTTTATACCACGAAAGGTCGCTTTCAATGCGCATAGCTCGCAAAATAACACTTGCCGGGCGTCACCCCTGATCTTCTCGACCGTCTCCTCCGGGTACTTATTGCGTGCCACGGGCACCTCCGCCCTTGTTATCGCGATAAACATACCATGAGTGGCGTGCGGGTCGAGATTGGCTGGCGCCAAAAGAGCCCAACGGCCGTTACGGC
>USEF01000005.1 GCA_900553475.1 uncultured Collinsella sp.
GCCCCGCGGCGGGCTGGGTTTATTGTCTGAGCGACTTTGCGAAGCAAGGGGAGCGAAGATAAAAACCCAGCCCGACGCGGGGCACCCGGGGACCGCAGGGACGGGAGCAGCTATACTACTCTCAGTAGTTAAGGGTCGCGGATCCGCCGCGTCACCGCTCTCAACAGGAGGTCTTTGTTTATGGCAGATCAAAAGCCGGTTGTCGGGATCATCATGGGCTCCAAGTCCGATCTGGGTGTTATGGAAGGTTGCACCGCCGAGCTCGAGGCACTCGGTGTGCCCTATGAGCTCGTCATTGCGAGCGCACACCGCACGCCGGCGAAGGTCCACGAGTGGGCCTCGACTGCCGCCGATCGCGGTATCAAAGTGATTATCGCCGCCGCCGGCAAGGCCGCTCACCTGGGTGGTGTCGTGGCTGCCTTTACGCCGCTGCCGGTCATCGGCGTGCCTATGAAGACGAGTGACCTGGGCGGCATGGATTCGCTGCTGTCGATGGTGCAGATGCCTTCGGGCGTGCCCGTGGCCTGCGTTGCCATCAACGGCGCCAAGAACGCCGCCATCTACGCCACACAGATTCTGGGCGCTTGCGACCCCGAGTACCGCAAGGTTATCGAGAAGATGAAGCAGGAGATGGCCGACGCCTAGGCGTTCCGCCGTTTCACCGCAGTATAAGGAGAGCCATGTCCGACTATCAGGGAAAACGATTCAAGGCTTCTCAGATTCCCGATCCGTCGAAGCCGGGTGCTGCCCATGCGGCACAGCAGGGTCGGACATCCTCTCCTCAGCAGCCGCGCGCGCCGCGCCCCGTGACGCCGGCGACGCATCGTCGACAGGACGCGCCAGCCGCATATCGACCTTCATCTTATAGCAACGCTAAGAAGCCGCCCCGGTCTTCATCGCATGCCGCGCCGTCGGATTACACCGAGCCGCCGCGCAAAAAGCGCCGCTCCATTATTCCCATTCTGCTCATCATCATCGGCATCGGCCTGATTGTTGCCGCCGCTGCCATCTTTATCAATGCTCAGATTGGCTATAAACAGGCAAGCGATTCGTACCAGAAAATCGAGAAGCAATATGTAAGCGATAAGGACGCCAGCGGCGTGCCGATTATCGACTTCGATGCACTTGCCCAGACAAATCCCGAGGTTGTGGGTTGGATTTACGCGCCGGGAACCAACATCAACTATCCCGTGGTGCAGACCAACAACAACTCCAAATACCTCAACACGCTGTTCGACGGTACGGCCAATGCATCCGGGGCCATTTTCCTGGATAGCAATGACACCGCGCCGGGCATGGTGGATCAGCAGACCACGATCTACGGCCACCACATGAACGACGGATCGATGTTCAATGTGATCTCGGACACGACCGATCAGGTGACGTTCGACAGCATAGAGTACGCGTATTACATCACGCGCGACGCCACCTATAAACTGCGACCACTGGCGACCAAAGTTGTCGAGGACACGTATGCCAAGGCGCGCACACCCAATTTTGAGGGCGACGACGGGCTCAAGAACTACCTGTCCGAGATGCTCGACGGTGCCTCTGCCGTGGCGAGCGATGCCACCGATCGTGCTGCTTCGGCAACCAAGGTCGTAACGCTTGTGACCTGTCGTTCGTTATCGCTGAGCAACACACGTGCCGTCATGGTGCTCACGCCGGTCGAGGAATAGATTATGGGCTACTCAATGACGGTGAAAGGAGAAATGATGCTTGAGAATGGCAAAACGATGCCTTCGGTTGATGCTTGGCTGCGCGAGGCCAAGGCCGATTCGTCGGCACCTGCGTGCGGTATGTATCTGACACATAACGGTGTGGTGCGCGCGACGCCCAAGGCCGAGGCGCGCGGTGTCGAGACCGATGGCGTGGCGCCGGGCCACAAGGTGGGCGGCATGGTGTTCGGCTACGACGCCAGCAAGGTGCAGGCTGCTATCGAGGCCACGCGCGCGATGCCAGGTATCGGCTATGTGCGCGTGTGGCTGGCGAGCGGCGAGCTTACCGTGGGCGACGACATCATGCTCGTGCTCATTGGCGGAGACATTCGCCCGCATGTGGTCGATGCGCTGCAGTCGCTCGTCGGCACCATCAAGAACGAGTGCGTGAGCGAGGTCGAGCGCGAGGCGTAAGGCCTCGTCGGCAATCCGAGTCTGTCTATAGCGAAAGCCCGCCGGCAGTTCATGTAGATCTGCCAGCGGGCTTTGATGTGTTGGAGCTATTTTGCTCTGGCGTTTGCTACACGCGTGTGGCGTCCTTGGGGCTCATGGTCATACTCTGAAAACGGTTCTCCATATATTCGTTATCGAAATGCTTGTCATAGAACTGTGCGACGGGAATATTTCGAACGGTTCCGTTGACGCGCTGATACCAATAGTCGAGCGATTGCAACGTCATGACGCCGTCGATCAACATGACGGCGGTCAGGATGACGGTAGCAGAGTAGCGGCGTTTCCATGGAATCATATTGATGAGCTTAAGCAGGCGCGGCAGCAAGACCTTGATCCAGATGAGGCCACCCAGGCCCCACATGCAGGCAAACGGCGTGCATGTGCGTCCCCCGGTCAATACCGCGATGGGATCGGGCATGCCGAATAGCCTAATGTGTGAATAGCTCCACGACACCACGCCAAATGAGGTCTGCATAAACCAGCCTACAAACACCTCGAAAGCGCCGCCGATCAGGGCACTTACCAGGAAAATGATCAGAGGATTCTTTTTATAGAAGCGGTTGAGCGCCATGGTCATGAGCACCGCGCCAAATCCGTAGATGGGGCTAAAGGGGCCAAATAGCATACCGGCACGGTCCTGATAGACGCCGGGATCGACGACGACCATATGCCAGACTTCCTCGAGAATGAGACCTAACACGCTGCAGACGAAGAATACCCAGAACAGGTTGAAGTAGTTGAGCTTGATGTAGCCCTCGCCGGTTTCGTCGCGGCCGAGCATCCCCTCGGCGGCGGCATCGCGGTCGAGCATCTCTTGCAGACGGCGCTGCAGTTCGCGCTCCTGGCGTAGCGTGGGGTCGACGGTGGCCGACAGCGCAATGAGGATGACAAGCTGGACGGCGGGGCGCAGCAGGAAGGGTCCGATGCCCTGGAGCATCACGTCAACTAAAAGCTCCACGACGGTAAATGCGATGAGGACGTAAGACAGGCGGGCGGCATTGCGCCGCTGGTCCTTGATGAGGTCCAGGCCAAAGACGATCAAGATGATCGCGCTTGCCGCCGAGAGCATAATGCCGGCGACGATAAGGCCAACCGCGACCAGGGTGTTATCACCGAGCTTAGCGGCGACGTTGCCGTTAATGAGTGCGGTGATGACCTGCCACATAAAGACGGCGACTGACGGGAGCGTGCCCACGCCAGATAGGGTGCACAGGACTGCGTAGACCTTGATGATAAGGGGGATCTTCTTGGCCTCCGTGGTGCTGGGGACACTGGGGTCGAGTTGATTTCGATCCATACGCTACCTTTCTCGTCTTGTAGTAGCCTACAAGGATACGCCGACGACCAGCTAAAAGACAGGACGAACGTCCCAATTGCAACAATGTAGCCCCTAGCGCGGGCGAGACACGGCGCACGGGAAGTCTTCGAGGCCGTTGCCCCTGAGAGTGGACTACCCAATAAAATGTTTGGTCGCAAAACGGATAATAAGCTCGGTGGGCTTTTAAAAAGCGCTGCTCATGCGCGGGGGAGCGCGTCGCGCCGTGCGTATAATAAGGCGGGTAACGCCAAAATACGAGGCTCTGAGGGGATGCCATGTCTCAAGAAACCATCCGCGCGGCCGAGCGTGCCGCGGGACAGGTGAACGCCATGTCGACGTATGATCCGGACTCTGACCAGCTGCATGAGGAATGCGGCGTTTTTGGTGTCTGGGCGCCCGATCGCGACGTGGCTCGACTGACGTACTTTGGCCTGCGTGCACTGCAGCATCGCGGCCAAGAATCGGCGGGAATCGCCGTTGGTGACGGCGGTACGGTTATGGTCCGCAAGGATCTGGGCCTGCTCGACCGCGTGTTCTCCAATGCCGACTTGTCGACGCTCTCCGGTCAGCTGGCCGTGGGTCATGTGCGCTACGGCACCGCCGGCGCCAAGAGCTGGGAAGCCTCTCAGCCGCACCTCTCTACCATCAATAGCGTCATTATCGCGCTCGCGCACAACGGCACCCTCGTCAACACCGACGAGCTGCGTCGTCAGCTGATCGAGCTGGGCGTACCGTTCCTCTCCAACTCGGATTCCGAGGTCGCGACCAAACTCATCGGCTACTTTACTCAGCGTACTGGCCATCTGCGCGAGGGCATTCGCAAGACCATGGAGCTCGTGCGCGGCGGCTACGCCATGACGCTCATCAACGAGCAGGCGCTCTACGCATTCCGCGATCCGCACGGCATTCGCCCGCTCGTGCTGGGCAAGCTGGTGGATGAGGGCCTGGACCAGGCCGATGCTGCATCCGTTTCGCAGCTGCCGTCGCAGGACGGCGCCGCGACGGTCGACGCCACCACCCATGTCACGCGCGCCGGCGGCTGGGTCGTTGCCTCCGAGACCTGCGCGCTCGATATCGTGGGCGCCGAGTACGTCCGCGACGTCCGTCCCGGTGAGATTTTGCGCATCAGCGCCGAGGGCCTTGTGTCCGAGCAGGGCGTGCCTGCCGCCGAAGAGCCTGCTAACTGCATTTTTGAGCAGGTCTACTTTGCTCGCCCCGATTCCATCATGAACGGCAAGAGCGTCTACGCCTGCCGTTATGACATGGGTCGTCAGCTGGCACATGAGGAGCCCGTCGAGGCCGACCTGGTCATCGGCGTGCCCGACTCCGGCCTGCCGCCCGCGGAGGGCTATTCGCACGAGAGTGGCATTCCCTTTGGCGAGGGCCTCATCAAGAACCGCTATGTGGGCCGTACGTTTATCGAGCCTACGCAGGAGCTGCGTGCCATGGGCGTGCGTATGAAGCTCAACCCGCTGCGTGACAACATCGAGGGCAAGCGCCTGGTCGTCATCGACGACTCCATCGTGCGCGGCACCACCATGGTGCAGCTCGTCAAGATGCTGCGCAACGCCGGCGCCAAGGAGATTCATATCCGCATCAACTCGCCCGAGGTCATCTGGCCGTGCTTCTACGGTATCGATACCGACGTGCAGTCGCAGCTTATCAGCGCCAACAAGACGGTCGACGAGATTTGCGAGTATATCGGCGCCGATTCGCTGGCCTTCCTTTCGGTCGAGGGCCTGCTTAAGGTCATGCCCAAGGGCGGTTACTGCGATGCGTGCTTTACCGGCCGCTACCCCGTGGCGATTCCCGAGAGCTTTGGCCGCGACAAGTTCATGGAGGGCTTTAAGCCCCGCAACCTGGACAAGCCGCTGCACTTTGATGACGACGCCGTGGTCGAGAAATACGACGATCGCAGCTGGGAAGAGGAACACGGCGAGGCCTAAAACCTGCCAAAAAGGGACAGGTTTATTTTGGTAGGTTTTACCTGCTGTTTTGTTGATATGACGGCGCGCGTTGTTATGGCGCGCGCCGAAATGAACGCAACTATGAGCACCGTTTGGCGCCCGGGCGGCGCCACGGTAGTGGGAGAGGAAGGCTCAGATGAGCGACAGCAAGCATGTGACGTATGAGGATGCCGGCGTCGATACCGCCGAGGGCGGCCGCGCCGTTGACGCTATTAAGCAGATGGTTAAGGACACCAACCGTCCCGAGGTCATCGGCGGCATCGGTGGCTTTGGTGGCCTGTTCTCGGCTGCCGCGCTTAAGGATATGGAAGACCCGATTCTGATTAGCGGTACCGACGGCGTGGGCACCAAGCTCGTGCTCGCCCAGATCATGGACCGTCACGAGACGGTGGGCCAGGACCTGGTTGCTATGTGCGTCAACGACATTCTGGCTTCGGGTGCCGAGCCGCTGTTCTTCCTGGACTACGTTGCCATCGGCCACATCGAGGCCGAGCACATGGCAAAGATCATCAAGGGTGTGGCCGACGGCTGCAAGCTCGCGGGCTGCGCGCTCGTGGGCGGCGAGATGGCCGAGCACCCCGGCGTCATGGCTCCTGCCGACTACGACCTTGCCGGATTTACCGTGGGCGTCGTCGACCGTCCCAAGATGCTCGACCCCGCGAATGTCCGTCCCGGCGACGTGATCCTGGGCCTGCCTTCCACCGGCGTGCACTCCAACGGCTACTCGCTCGTGCGTAAGGTCATTGGCGTCGACGGTATTAAGCCGGGCACGCCCGAGGCCGCCGCTAAGGCCGAGGAGCTGAGCCGTCCGCTCGAGGAACTCGGCGGCGCATCGCTGGCAGACGCCCTGCTGGCTCCCACGCGCATCTACGTCAAGCCGATTCTGGAGCTGCTGCGCGGCGGCGCCAACGTGCACGCCATCGCCCATATCACTGGCGGCGGTATTACCGAGAACCTCAACCGCGCGCTCGCCGACGACGTCGACGCCGTGGTCACCCGCAACGGCGCCGAGATGGGTTGGGACGTTCCGCCCGTCATCACCTACGTGTCGCGCCAGGCCGAGCTCGCGCCCAACGAGGCATGCAAGACCTTCAACATGGGCGTTGGCCTGTGCCTGATCGTCGCCCCCGAGGACGAGGCTGCCGTGACCGAGGCCCTGGTCGCGCTGGGCGAGAAGCCGTTCCGCGTGGGCGAGTGCGTCGAGGGCTCCGGTAAGGTCGTGTACTCCGATGAGCGCTAACGAGCAGATGGCTGCTGCCGCGAGCCTGGGCTTTGTGCCCTACACCCGTCCGACCGGCACCGATACGGCCGAGCCGCTCAAGATCGGTGTGCTCATCAGCGGTTCGGGTACCAACCTGCAGGCGCTGATCGATCTGATCGCCGCCGGCAAGCTCAACGCTTCGATTGAGCTTGTGGTGTCGAGCCGTCCTTCGGCTAAGGGTTTGCAGCGCGCTGAGCGCGCGGGCATCCAGACGCTCACGCTGTCCAAGGATGTCTATGCCGACCCCATCGCCGCCGACGAGATCATCGCGCACGAGCTGCTCGAGCGCGGCTGCGAATATGTGGTCATGGCCGGTTACATGCGCATGGTGCACACGCCGCTGCTGGCGGCGTTTCCCAACCGCGTGGTCAACTTGCATCCGGCACTGCTGCCGAGCTTTACCGGCGCGCATGCGATCGACGATGCCTTTGCGCGCGGCGTCAAGGTAACCGGTGTGACCGTGCACTTTGCCAACGAGATCTACGACAACGGCCCCATCATCGCCCAGCGCGCGCTGGCTGTTGAGGAGGGCTGGGACGTCGACACGCTCGAGGAGCACATCCACGCGATTGAGCACGTGCTGTATCCCGAGGTCGTGCAGATGCTCGCCGACGGCCGCGTCCACGTGCTGGAGAGCGGCAAGGTTGCAATTGACGCGCCTCGCGGCTAGCGGCGCACAGTACAATTTAGCCGAGTAGTCAGGGTGGTCATTGGCGCCAAGGCGCGCGTGGCCACCTTTTGTTTTGGGTAGTCATCGGGAACGGTCTTTAACGACTGGTCATTCAAGAACGTCGCAGGTGACTAGGTGAGAGAGGTGAGCGCATGGCGGATAACGAAGCGCTGTTTACGCCTGAGTTGGTGTTTTTTGATTGGGAGTGTGCGACGCCGGATGAGGTGTTTGCGCGGCTCGAGGGCGAGCTTGCACCACGTGGCTACATTGCGTCCGGTTGGCTCGGCGCCGTTCGCACGCGCGAGGATGCCTATCCCACGGGTCTTGCCATGCCGGCGGCAAACATTGCCATTCCGCATACCGATCCGGGGTTTGTGGCCAAGCCCTATATCGCGGTGGTGAAGCCCGCCGCGTCCGTGACATTTAACGCTATGGCTGGCATGGGCGCTCCGGTGCCGGTGCAGATCGTCATCAATCTGGGTATTGCCGAGCCGGGCGGCCAGGTCGAGGCCCTGCAGGCGCTCATGAACATCTTTATGGACGCCGATGCCGCAGCCGACGTGCTCGGCCAGACCACGCCCCAGGGCATGGTCGACGCCATCCGCCGCCACTTCTAAGGTGGGGCTGAGTCGGCACTTGGGGACGTTCCTTTTCTGCCGGCAGTAAGGGACAGTCCCGAAGTGCCGGCATATAAAGAACGTCCCCAAGTGCCAAGTGCCAGAGCTGTCCCCTTTGCACCAAAATGGTGCAGATTAACCTGTCCCCAATGCACCAAGCGTGTCGCGGGGGCCGCGTTGTGACACAATGGCGTTTGTTCGATTCGTTATGCGAAAGGCCAACTATGGCAAATAAGAAAAAGAACTCCGAGGCCGCGCCGACGCCCGAGCAGCAGGCCCGCGCTGCCTCCAGCTCTCGCAAGAAGCAGCGCAAGACGTACGTGTCTAAGACCGTCAAGATTGTCCTGGTGGTCATCGGCGTGCTGGCGATGCTGCTCTCGGTCTCGGCCATGGCATGCTCCGGTCTCATGTCGCAGGCAGAGGATACCTCGAGCTACAAGCTTACCGGCGGTGTTGCTGCAACTATCAACGGCACCAACCTCACCGAGGACACCGTGACCAAGCAAATCATGAGTATGCGCACGTCCTACGGCTACACCAAGGACAAGGACTGGGCGCAGTACCTGGTCGACAACGACCTCACACCCAAGAAGTATCGCAAGCAGCTCATCGACTCCTACGCGCAGCAGATCCTGCTTCAGCAAGCGCAGAAGGAAAACGGCGTGACCGTCTCGGACGAGGAGGTCGAGAAGGCTTGGAAGGACGCGTGCAAGAGCGCGGGCGGTGCCAAGGCCTTTAAGAAGACCCTCAAGACCTACGGCTATACCGAGGACACCTACAAGGATTCGCTCAAGGAGAGCCTGGCGCAGCAGAAACTCAAGGATGCCGTGGCGCCCACCAGCAAGCCCAAGGACAGCGAGATCGTCGATTACATCAACGAGAACCTGTCTAACTACAACGATGCTCGCCGCTCGTCGAACATCCTGATCAAGGTTGATTCCGACGCTTCCGACGAGGACAAGGCTGCCGCCAAGGCCAAGGCACAGGAGTGCCTGGACAAGATCAACTCCGGTGAGCTGAGCTTTGAGGACGCCGTTGAGCAGTACTCCGAGGACACCGGTTCCAAGGAGAAGAAGGGCGATGTGGGCTGGGATAAGCTCACCACTTTCGTCGACAGCTACCAGACGGCGCTCGAGGGGCTCAACAAGGGCGACGTGAGCGACGTCGTCGAGTCGACCTATGGTTACCACATCATCAAGTGCACCGACTACTTCCATGTCGATAATCAGGTCGATGACATCAACCAGGTGCCCAAGGCCATCAAGAAGTACGTTTCCAATGTGGTGAAGACGCAAGCGGCCAGCACCGCGTACAGCGAGTGGCTGGAGCAGTACAAGAAGGATGCCGACATCACCGTTAACCCCATGCCCAAGGACGTGCCGTACAACGTCAGCCTGAAGGGCGTCACCAAGAGTTCGACCGACGATTCGTCGACGACTGAGTAATCATGGGGCGGCGCTCGTGTGAGTGCCGTCCGCACTATTGAGGAGGATTTGCAGATGACCAACGAAGAGCTGCAGAAGGAAATGATTGCGGCCATGAAGGCCAAGGACAAAGTTCGCCTGTCCATCATTCGCCAGGTCAAGGCCGAGGTGAAGAATATCGAGGTCAACGAGCGCCGCGATGTGACCGAGGAAGACGTCAACAGCATGATCAAGCGTTTGATTAAGCAGACGAGCGAGACGTTGGAGATGTCCATCAAGGCCGGTACCGACCAAGAGCGTACCGACAACCTGACCGAGCAGGTCAAGATTCTGGAGAGCCTGCTGCCCGCGCAGGTTTCGGGTGAGGAGCTCGAGGCCCTGATCGAGCAGGTTATCGCCGAGCTGGGTGCCACGTCCAAGAAGCAGATGGGCCAGGTTATGGGTGCACTCGGCAAGGCCACCGGCGGCAACTTCGACAAGCCGGCCGCGGCAAAGATCGTCGGAGCAAAATTGGCGTAATTTGTTACGCGGTTTTACCAAACCGCGTAACGGCTCGACGCTGCAAACCCGCACACGCGGCAATCTGACGTTCAATTTCAAGGGCGCGACCATAAGGTCTGCGCCCTTTCATTTCACGTCACCTTGCTCGCGTGTACGGTTTTCGCTGACTTATGCTCAACAAGGGCGGTTGGAGGAAGGGCGTCCCCCGCGGGCGCTCATTGGGGACGGGCTTAAATGAGTGCCCAATGAGCAGGTACTCATTTAAGTCTGTCCCCAATGACTAGGTGCCGACGAGCAGGTGGAAGGTTGCGGGTTCTTTACGGGAATGTAGTGTGGGCTGCGAAAACGTGGTTCTTTCCGTACAATAGTTCAACTCGTGTAAACGCAGGGAAGGGACATTCATGGCAGACATGATCGAGATCAAGCATCTCAACAAGTACTTTGGCGACCTGCATGTGCTCAAAGATATCAACCTCACCGTCAAGCGCGGCGAGAAGCTCGTAATGATCGGGCCTTCCGGTTCGGGTAAGTCGACGCTCATCCGTTGCGTCGATTATCTGGAGGAGCCCACGTCGGGCGAGGTCGTCATCGACGGTACGCCGCTCACCAAAAAGAACCACCTGGAGATGGCTCGCAAGTATAGCTCCATGGTGTTTCAGCAGTTCAACCTGTATCCCAACATGACGGTGCTGGGCAACCTGACGCTCGCGCCCATCAAGCTACAAAAGAAGAGCAAGGAGGAGGCGACCGAGATCGCTATCGCCGCGCTCAAGCGTGTCGGCATGGCGCATAAGGCCGGCGAGTATCCGCAGAATCTCTCGGGCGGTCAGCAGCAGCGCATCGCCATCGCCCGTGCCCTGTGCACCAAGCAGCCCATCATCCTGTTTGACGAGCCGACCTCGGCACTCGACCCCGAGATGGTCCAGGAAGTTCTGGACGTCATGATCGAGCTCGCGCAGGAGGACATCACCATGATCTGCGTGACGCATGAGATGGGCTTTGCGCGCCAGGTGGCCGACCGCGTCATCTTTATGGAGGACGGCCGCATTCTGGAGGAGGGCACGCCCGAGCACTTCTTCGATAACCCCGAGAACCCGCGCTGTCGCGAGTTCCTGTCCAAGATTCTGCACTAGGCGCGGTGATGGACATGACGGATATGACGAGGGAGGCCGTGTCGCGCCGTCACTTTTTGCAGCTGGCTGGCGCCAGCATGCTTGCGCTGACGGCGACCGCGCTTACCGGTTGCGGCAACTCCACCAGCGGCGAGGGCTCCGACAAGGGGTCCAAGCTTGCGGCCATCAAATCGCGTGGCCATCTGAATGCCGGCGTTAAGAAGGACGTTCCCGGCTACGGCTATTACGACACCGCCAAGGGCCGCTTTGAGGGCATGGAAGTCGATTTGTGCTACCAGATCGCTGCTGCCGTCTTTGGCGTGAGCTACAAGGAGGCCCGCGCCCAGGAGCTTGTCGAGTTTACTGACGTAACGCCCAAGACGCGCGGCCCGCTGATCGATAACGGTCAACTTGACGTGGTCGCGGCGACCTACACCATCACCGACGAGCGCAAGAAGAGCTGGGATTTCTCGACGCCGTACCGCACCGACTACGTGGGACTCATGGTCAAGAAGCGTTCGGGCTTTACCTCGATTGAGGACCTGGACGGCAAGGTCATTGGCGTAAGCCAGGGTGCCACCACGCAGGGCCTGATCGAGCAGATGATCAAGGACAACGGCTTTAGCTGCAAGCCCGAGTTTAGGGCCTTTAGCGGCTACCCCATCATCAAGAGTTCGCTCGACGCCGGCAATATCGACGTCTTTGCCATGGACCGCTCCACGCTGGCCGGCTATATGAACGAGACCGTTGAGCTGCTGCAGCCCGAGGTCAAGTTTGGCGAGCAGGGCTACGGCGTGGCGACCAAGAAGGGCTGCGACCTTTCGGCCGTGGTCGATCGGGTGATTTGCAACCGCCTAGCCGACGGCTGGCTCGACCAAGAGGTCAAGACCTGGGGTCTTGTATAGGCGCATCGTCCAAGGAAGGAATCAAATGCTCGAAGGATTATTTGACGCCGACCGTTGGTCGACGACATTTCAAAACATGGGGCCCTTCTGGGAGGGCTTTGGCGTGACACTGCAGGTGGTCGTTGCCGGCCTGCTGTTGTCGCTGGTGCTGGGCACGCTGCTGGGCGTGTTCTCTACCACTCGCTCGCGCGTGCTGCGCGCCATAAGCCGCGTGTACGTGGAGTTTTACCAGAACACCCCGTTGCCCGTGCAGGTGCTCTTTATGTACATGGCCGGTCCGCAGTTTTTGCAGGCCATAACCGGTGCCGACCAGCCGGTGCGCATCGCGCCGTTCGTGCTGGGCTTCTTGGGTGTGGGTCTGTATCACGCGGCCTACATCTCGGAGGTCATCCGCACTGGTATCGAGGCGGTTCCGCGCGGTCAGATGGAGGCGGCCCAGAGCCAGGGCTTCACCCGTGCGCAGGCATACTGGTACATCGTGCTGCCCCAGACGTTCAAGATCATTCTGCCGCCGCTGTGTAACCAGGCGCTCAACCTGGTCAAGAACACGTCGGTGCTGGCACTTGTGGCCGGCGGCGACCTTATGTACCGTTCCGACAACTTTGTGAGTCTGTACGGTTACCTGCAGGGATACATCGTCTGCTGCCTTATGTACTTCATCATCTGCTTTCCGCTCGCCATGCTGGTGCAGTGGCTCGAGCGCCGCTCCAAGGAGCGTCCGCGCGGCGTGAGCCTGGCCGAGCTGGGGCTCGACAACGTAGAGGAGGCCTAGCGCATGGAAATCTTCAACGCGTCCAACCTGCTCTACATTTGGGGCGGCTTTGTTAAGACGATCGAGATCTCGGCGCTGTCGATCTTTTTCTCGCTCATCTTTGGCACGGTGCTGGCGCTTGTTAAAAGCTATGCGCCCCGCCCGTTCCGTATTTTGGTGAGTGCCTATATCGAGCTGTTCCGTTGCACGCCGAACCTGCTGTGGATCCTTTTTATCTACTTTACGGTGCAGGGTTTGGACATTGTGATTTCGACCATCGCCTTTACGCTGTTTACCAGCGCCGTTATGGCCGAGATTGTGCGCGGCGGTCTCAACTCGATTCCGCGCGGCCAGTTTGAGGCAGCGCAGAGCCAGGGCTTTGGCTTCTTTGCCACCATGTGCTACATCATTCTGCCGCAGACGTTTAAGACGATCATTCCGGCGCTGTTTAGCCAGTGCACGACCGTCATTAAGGACAGCTCGTATCTTTCGGGCATTAACGTGGCCGAGCTCATGTACACGGCAAATGTCGTGATGGCCCACGCGATTGACCTGTCGCAGGTTCTTATGCTCTACGGCCTGGTGTTTGCGATGTACTTTGTGCTCAACTTTGGCATCTCGTTGCTGGTTCGCGCATATCAGAGGCGAATGGTGGCAGCGTAGAATGTGGCAAAGGGACAGCCCCTTTGTCACATAGAGAAAGGAATCGCGATGAGCGATCTGGAGAATAAGAAGAATCCTGTGGTCATTACCATCGCGCGCGACTTTGGCGCCGAGGGCCACGAGATTGGCCGCATGCTTGCCGACGAGTTGGGGATTCCGCTGTACGATAACGAGCTGCTGGTACGTGCGTCGCTGCGCGCGGGCGAGTCGCTCGATAAGATGGCCGCCTATGATGAGCGTCTGGCCGTGGAGAACATGGCGTTTCTGCCCGACCGCTACGATGCGCGTTCGTACTCGGATAAGTTGTTCCAAAAGATGAGCCAGGTGATTTTGGATCTGGGCGAGACCGAGAGCTGCATTATCGAAGGCCGTCTGTCCGATTACCTGCTGCGCAACAACCCCAACCACATTGCCGTGTTGGTGACCGCACCCTTTGAGGACCGCGTCGAGATTGTGCGCAAGAAGCGTGGCCTTAACAAAAAGAAGGGCGCCAAGCTGGTCAAACAGCAGCAGAAGGCGCGCGAGGCGTTCTATAAGCGCTATAGCGCCGGCAAGTGGAAGATGACGAGCGGTAAAGACATCGTCGTCAACCGCGCCAAGCTGGGCCGCGAAGGCTGCAAGGACGTCATCGCCGCAGCCTACCGCTACAAGGTGGCGCAGCTCGAAGGCTAACCGACCAAAACCATCACAAAGGTGCCTGTCCCCATCGTGGTGGTCGGGCGATCGGCATAGAAAAAGTCCCCGCCGGGCGTGTGCTCGACGGGAACTTTGCCGTTTGATGGCTAGCGTTGAGGGTGATTACTCGCCCAGCAGGCTCTTGGTGATGGAAGCGGCGGCCTTCTTGCCGGCGCCCATCGCCAGAATGACCGTAGCGGCACCGGTGACGATGTCGCCGCCGGCCCAGATGCGGGGATCGGTGGTCTGGCCGGTCTCCTCGTCGGCGATGATGTAGCCCCACTTGTTGAGCTCCATCTTGCCGCCGATCTTCTTTGCGAAGGGGTTGGCGTTGGTACCGATAGCCGAGATTGCGACGTCGCAGGGAATCTCCTCGATGGCGCCCTCGATGGGCACCGGGCGACGACGGCCGGACTCGTCGGGCTCGCCGAGCTCCATCTTCTGGACCTTGACGGCGCACACGGAGCCGTCCTCGCCAGCGACAAACTCGAGCGGGGAAACGAGCGGCAGAACCTCGATGCCCTCGGCCTTGGCATGGTGCAGCTCGGCGCGACGGCAGGGCATCTCGTCCTCGGTACGACGATAGGCGATGATGGCGTGCTCGGCGCCCAGGCGCTTGGCGGTACGGACGGCGTCCATAGCCACGTTGCCGCCACCAAAGACGACGACGTTCTTGCCGTGCTTGGTGGGGGTGTCGTACTCGGGGAACTTGTTGGCCTTCATCAGGTTCACGCGGGTGAGGTACTCGTTTGCGAAGAAGACGTTGGGCAGGTTCTCGCCGGGGACGTTGAGGAACTTGGGCAGGCCAGCGCCGGTCGCCACGTAGATGGCGTCGAAGCCCTGCTCGAACAGCTCCTCGGCCGTGGCCATGTTGCCCACGACGGAGTTGTACTCAAACTTGACGCCCATGTCCTCCAGGCCGTCAATCTCGCGCTTGACGACCGCCTTGGGCAGACGGAACTCGGGGATGCCGTAGACCAGCACGCCGCCGCCGGTGAAGAAGGCCTCGAAGACGGTAACGTCAAAGCCGTTACGGGCGAGCTCGCCGGCGCAGGTGATGCCGGACGGGCCGGAGCCGACGACGGCGACCTTCTTGCCGTTCTTGGGGGCCATCTTGGGCGTGGAGGCGAGCTCGGGGCGATCACCCAGGAAGCGCTCGAGCTGGCCGATGGCCACGGGCTCGGACTTTTTACCACGGATGCACTTGCCCTCGCACTGGTTCTCCTGCGGGCAGACACGGCCGCAGATGGCGGGAAGCATGGAGTCCTCGCGGATGGTATCGAGAGCGCCGCCGAAGTCCTTCGCGCGGATTTGCTCGATAAAGCGGGGGATGTTGATGTTGACGGGGCAGCCCTCAACACAGAACGGCTTCTTGCAGTTGAGGCAGCGCTCGGCCTCGGCCAGCGCCATCTCCTCGGTGAAGCCCTTGTCGACGGGGCGGAAGTCGCAGGCGCGCTCGGCAGCCGGCTCCTCGTTATCGGGGGTGCGGGGCGACTTCATATCGGCAACGAAACGACCGTTAACTAGTGGCATGCGCAGCTCTTTTCCTCATAGGCCTTGAGGGACTCGCCCTCTTCGGAACGGTAAGCGGCCTGGCGGGCACGAAGGTCATCCCAGTCGACCAGGGTGGCATCGAAGTCGGGGCCGTCGACGCAAGCGAACTTGGTCACGCCGCCCACCTCGACGCGGCAGCAGCCGCACATACCGGTGCCGTCAACCATGATGGGGTTGAGGGACGCGGTGATGGGGGTGTCGTATTTCTGGGCGGTGAGGGTCGAGAACTTCATCATCGGAACGGGGCCGACGCAGAAGACCTGGCTCACGGCCTTGTCCTGCAGCAGGCGCTCCAACGGAGCGGTGACAACGCCCTGCTCGCCGTAGGAGCCGTCGTCAGTGGTGATGTGGATGTGGTCCTCGTCGAGGAGCTCGCGGAACTGGTCCTCCATGAGCAGGAGGTCCTTGGTGCGGGCGCCCATGATGGCGTGAACTTCGTGACCGGTCTCGACCAGGTGCTTGGCGACCGGGAAGGCAATTGCCAGGCCGACGCCGCCGCCAATGACGGCGCAGGGGCCCTCGGCCATCTCGGTGGGAACGCCCAGCGGGCCCACGACGTCGCGCAGCGACTCGCCGGCCTCGTAGGTGGAAAGCATCTCGGTGGTCTTGCCGATCACCATGAAGATGAACTCGACCCAGCCCTCGTCACCGTTCCAGCCGGCCAGGGTAAACGGGACGCGTTCGCCCGTCTCGTTGGCGCGGACCATGAGGAACTGTCCAGCGTGCGCATGCTTGGCGATTGCGGGCGCCTCGATGCGGAACTTGAACACCTTCTCCGAGAACTGCGTCTTCTCCAGGATCTTATACATAGAACCCCTCTCTTGTTAGGGCCGCCGAACCGTGCCTCCACGGAAATGGACGGTAGCCCGAATAAAACCGTACGTGCACAGGCGTTGTGCAGACATACGGTGCAAATTATACCCTCATGGACATGTCACTTACGTGTGTCTTCGGCGGTTGGGAGCAGGGTTTATCCACTTTGGCCTACCAAAGGGGGAGAGGTTTATTTTGGCAGGTTTTATCGGGTAAAACGGCAAAGGGGCCAGCCTCGGGTTGCAATGAGGTCGGCCCCCTTTGGGGTGCTATGTGTGTATGGCGGTGCGCGGTTTATTGCGATGCGGCCGCTGCGGCGTTTCCGCAGTTAAAACCTGCCAAAATAAACCTATCCCTAAATGATAGGTTTTAGTGCTTGCCGTTGGCGGAGGCGGCGCCGTTGACGTGGTCGCGGGCATAGATCACGCCGTGCACGATTGCCAGACCGGCGGCATCTGCGGCGCGGGCGCAGGTGTCCTGGAAATCCTCGGCCTCGCGGGCGCGCAGCTGCTTAAGCACGTAGTCGGCGACGGCCATCTTGCCGGGAGGGTTGCCGATGCCGGTGCGGATGCGGCTGAAGTCGCGGCTGCCCATCTTGTCGATGATGGAGCGCAGGCCGTTGTGACCGGCGTGGCCACCGCCCACCTTAACACGTACGTCGCCGGCGGGAATGTCGAGCTCGTCGTGGATTACGAGCAGCTCCTCGGCCTTGATCTTGTACTCGCGGCAGAGCTTGGAGATGGGGCCACCCGAGGTATTCATATACGACTGCGGCTTGACCAGTACAATCTGGCGCTTACCGCCCTCTTCCTCGGGATCGTTGATGTTGATGAGCGCGACCTCGGCGCCGGCCTGGTTTTTCCAGTACGTGACGCCGGCCTGACGGGCCAACTCGTCGATCGCTTTGAAGCCAGCGTTGTGGCGGGTCTCGGCATACTCATCGCCAGGGTTGCCAAGTCCGGCAACCATGCGAATCTTAAGCGGCTGTGCAGCTGCCATGTTCATCCTTTCGTTGATTTGTCGCCTGCTATGGTGAGCGACCCTGTTGCCGCTGTCAAATGGAGGGCAATTGAGGTTATTTGAGGGCGTTTGGACGGCCGTCGAAATCGAGGTGGACAGTTAGTTCAGATACGTATAAGTTCTGAGGACTCGAAGTGCTCAATTCAATGCCGATACGTTGTTTTGGAGCTTTAGTTAGTCCATATGACGCTGTTTTGAAGTCTACCCTGCCTTCAAATCGGGCGAATGGTATAGAGATAACTGCAAAACAGCCTAATTCAATGTGTCCATTTATACGTATTTGAACTAACTGTCCAGCCCTGCTCGACGGTGCACGGGTGATTCGCCGTTTAGACCGGCGCAAGGCCGATTCCGGCCCGCAGGGCGTTGAGCCAAGCGGCCTGACGCTTGCGATAGCCCTTGATACGGTATCGGAATCGGACTCCCGCGAGTCGATGCATCGTTTGGGCGAAGGCTTCGAGTGCAACAAGGTCTTTCATTTGGTCGCGATTGATAACCAGGACGTGGATGCCCATTGCCTTGAGGCCATTATTTCGATTGCCATCGTGGATGCGAGCGTTTTGAAGCTCATGCCCAATTCCGTTGTATTCGTTGTCGACTCCGGCGGCCGGGCAATATAGGTCGCAGATGGCGTAAGGGATGCCGGAGGACATGTTGACCGCAAGAGTGTCGAAGTCGATTCGATAGTTGAGTAGCAGGCCTCCCATGGGCAGGCTGCAACATCCGAATCCGCCAAAGCGCATGGGCGCTCCGAGAACGGCAAACATTAGGGATTCGGCTGGGGATGCAGATCCGGGTCGGGCGAGCTTGACTGCCGTGCGAAACGAGGTGTATGAGCTGCTTTTGGCAAGCTGTGCAACAGTCTCGAGATCTTCGATGGTCGTGGCGGGCTCGCATTTGTAGTGTGCCTGTTCGTAGCGGGTTTCGTTCTGCTGTTCGGTCGCCGACTGGTCGCCCCGGCAATCGAGGTCGTCCATCGCTTCGTAGTCATCGCCCTTGGGCCAGATGTCGTCATAGGCAATGGGGTATGTTGCCCCGGGAGGAAGGGAGTAGGTTCCGAGCAGCTCCATAAGGAGCATCAAGGTTTTGGCGACTGATTCATTTTTGGAACAAAGCATGGCTGTCATGGCAGGAGACGTTGCGTAGATGTCGGCCTCGACGTGCATAATTGCACCTTCAGGAAGAGGAGTGGAGAGAATATGCTGAAGAAGTCGCTTGTCGGGGCGCCTGTTGTCTTCGTTTGAAACGAGAAGATCGAGCAGTTCGGAATCATCTTCATTCCAGGCGTCGAGTATCGAAAGTGCGCCAAAGTCTATCGCGTCATTGTTGGGAATGCAGCCAGCCAAGGCCTGTGCTTGCTGTTCGCTATCAACGGAGTCCCAGGGTAGGGCAGAGTACGCCCGTCGTGCGCGACGAATTGCGCGGAGGGCGGAGAGATGTGAAATCACGGTCGTCATAGCTATAACGTACTAAGTTGGCGGCAGAATGCGACCGCCATACCGTTCTTTTCGCTCAGCGGGGCGCTGCGCGCCATGAACGGCTGGGTGTTATGAAATCGGTGGAATCGGTTGAGGGGATTGCAGGAAATTGAGCTCTGCCGCGAAGGTTGACGATAGCTACTGGACAGTTAGTTCAGATACGTATAAGACGGCGGGCGTTCGAGGCGTTTCTAAGGGCTTTCGAGGGCGATTTGAGGGTAAATATGCGGCGGTCGTACTCGAAAGCGATGAGCTTTGGGCAGTATGGCGTTCGCCGGGGAGCTCAGAAGGCTCAGAACGGCCTTTGGAGCTTTAAAAAAATACGTATCTGAACTAATTGTCCAGGGAAGGTTGTCGAGGGGTAGAAAAAGGGTCGGAAGCGAGCTTCCGACCCTTTAAAAACACCAAAGATGATGAGATGCACGCTGGATTACAGCGCGAAGTCGCCGCCGACGAGCGTGGAGACGGGCTCCTCGTGGTAAACGGCGGAGATGGCCTGAGCGAACTCCTCGGCGACCGAGATGGTCTTGATTTTGCCGCCGACCTCGACGGGAATGGCGTCGGTGACGAGGCACTCGACGATCGGGGCGTCGTTCAGACGCTCGATGGCCGGACCGGAGAAGATGCCGTGGGTGGCGCAGACGTAGATGTCGCCAGCGCCCATAGCCTTGAGCTCCTTGACGTTGGCGCACAGGGTGCCAGCGGTGTCGATCATGTCGTCGTTGATGATGCAGGTCTTGCCCTTGATGTCACCGATGATGCCCATGACCTCGGCGGCGTTGTGGCGCGGACGGCCCTTGTGGGCGATGGCCAGGTCGCAGCCGAGCATGTCGGACAGCTTCTTGGCGGCCTTGGCACGACCCACGTCGGGGGAGACGACAACCAGGTTGTCGGTGTCGAAGTGCATGTCGTTGTAGTACTGGCCAAACAGCGGCAGTGCGGACAGGTGGTTAACCGGGATATCAAAGAAGCCCTGGATCTGACCCTGGTGCAGGTCGAGGGTGATGATGCGGTCGACGCCGGCGCGCTCGAGCAGGTTGGCGACGAGGCGGGCAGTGATGGGCTCGCGCGGGCCGGCCTTGCGGTCCTGGCGGGCATAGCCGTAGTGGGTGATAACGGCGGTGATGGAGCGGGCGGATGCACGCTTGGCAGCGTCGGTGGCGATGAGCAGCTCCATGAGCATGTCGTTGACGTTGCCGCCGGCCACGGACTGAATCAGGAAGACGTCGGCGCCGCGGACGGTCTCGTCGTAGCGGGCGTAAATCTCACCGTTGGCGAACTGCTTTAGCGTAAGGCCCGAAAGCTCGACCCCAAGGTACTCAGCGATCTTCTGAGCGAGGGGACGGTTGGAGGAACCGGAATACACGCGGATGGACTTGCGCATATTCTCCGACTTCTCGGGATCATTAATCGGCATTACCCTTCTCCTTTATACATCGAATGCCATATAGATGCCTTTTTGCATTGTAACCGTGCGGCGGGGTTAATCGGGTCTTGATAACGTCTTTACCGTCAACGGACACGAACCGACCACTCATCCGGTCGCGCAGGTCACGATAGAAAAAGGAGCCGTCCCCATGGAACAGCTCCTTTTGTGCTTGGTACAACGTTATGCCTCGTCGTCTTCGTGCAGGCGGCGGCGGTAATCGGCAGCCCAGCCCTCAATATTTACCTGACGGGCGCGGCCCAGACCGAGTGCGTCGGCCGGGACCGGCTCGGTGATGACGGAGCCGGCGGCCACGAGTGCGCCGTCGCCAATCTGGGCGGGCGCGACCATCATGGTGTCGGAACCGATGAAGGCATCTTTGCCGATGAGGGTCTTGTGCTTGTGGACGCCGTCGTAGTTGCAGGTGATGGAGCCCGCGCCCACGTTGACGCCGGAGCCCATGGTGGTGTCGCCGATGTAGGACAGGTGCGGCACCTTGGAACCCTCGCCGATCGTGGACTTCTTGATCTCCACGTGCGTGCCGGCCTTGGAGCCGTCGAGCATGTGGGTGCCCGGGCGCAGGTAGGCGCGCGGGCCGCAGTCGACGCCGTTCTCGATGACGGCCTCGATGGCGATGGTCTCATCAATGATGCAGCCGCTGCCGACGGTGGTGTCGGTGAGGCGGCTGTTGGGGCCGAGCTGGCACTCTTCGCCCACGGTGACGTGGCCGATCAGGTGTGTCTGCGGCCACACGACGGTGTCGCGGCCGATGGTGGCATCGGGACCGATCCAAGCCTGCGTGGGGTCGATGAAGGTGACGCCCTCGGCCATCCAGTGCTCGTTGATGCGGTCGCGCGCGATGGCGGTGAGCTGCGCGAGCTGGATGCGGCTGTTGACGCCCAGGCCGTCGCGGTAGTCGTCGCAGTGGAAGATAGAGACCGCCTGGCCGTGACCCTTGAGGATTTCGAGCATGTCGGGCAGGTAGTACTCGGACTGCGCGTTGTCGTTGCCGATCTCGTTAATGTGGGCGGCAAGCTGCGCGCCGTCGAAGGCGTAGCAGCCGGCGTTGCACTCCAGCAGCGTGGCGGCCTGCTCGGGTGTGCAGTCCTTCTGCTCGATGATGCGTTCGATCTGGCCGTCGGCACCCAGCTTGATGCGGCCGTAGCCGAAGGGGTCGGGCGGGGTCATGGTCATGACGGTGCAGGCGAGCTCGCCGGTGGCGACGGTCTGCGCGAACTTGGCGACGGTGTCGGCGGTGATGAGCGGCAGGTCGCCGTTGAGCACGACGACGGGGCCTTGCGTGATGCCGCAGGCCTCGAGCGCGACCTTCACGGCGTGACCGGTGCCCAGGCGCTCGGTCTGCTCAACGCACTCGACTTTGGTGGCGCTGTTGGCGTAGGCGCCGTCGATCAGGGCGCGCATCTCGTCGGCGTGGCTGCCGATGACGACCACGACGCGGCTGCAGCCGGCCTTGATGGTGGCGTCGACGATCCACTGGACCATGGGCTTGCCCAGGATCTTGTGCGAAACCTTACAGTGGTTCGACTTCATGCGGGTGCCCTCGCCGGCAGCGAGGATAATTGCGGTTGCGTCCATGTGATCTCCTGTTACGTTATAGAGACGTGTGTTTGGAAACGATACACGGCGCAATATGATACCGCAGGCATATGTTGAGCGCGTAGCGATTGGCTCATGGCGGCCGATGTCGGTGCCGCCGGCGTGGCGTTTGCGCTGCTTGCGTGCGGCGTTGGCGGTGCTGCGGAGCTGTCGTTTGAGCGAGGGGACGGGGGTGCCCGTGGACAACATACAAGAGGAGTTTGGCGGCGAGCCCGTCGCGGCATTCTCGATGTCGCATCCGGCTGTGCCGGCCCTCTACATGGTGCTGACGCTGGGGCTCACCATGTTCTCGATGCAGCCGGTGCTGATTGCGCTGTCACTTGCGGGCGGGCTGGCGTATGGATTTGCGACGCGCGGGGCTGCCCGCACGCTGGGCGCACTCCGCTGGCAGCTGCCGGTGATTTTGATTATCGCGCTGGTCAATCCGCTGTTTAGCGCCTCGGGCTCGACGGAGCTGTTCCGTATTGGCATGCGCGCGGTGTATCTGGAAAGCATGGTATACGGCCTGTGCATGGGCGGGCTGTTTGTGGCGAGCGTGCTGTGGTTTGAGGCCGCGGCGTCGATGCTCGAATACGACAAGGTGCTCGCGCTGCTGGGCAATGCCGCACCGGTGATTGCGCTCATGATCTCGATGTGCATGAGGCTTATCCCGCAGTTTTTACGCCGCGGTCGTACGGTGCTGGCGGTGCAGGATGCGATTGATGTGCCGGGCCGCGTGCCCACCGATCCCGTGCGATCGCGCCTGCGGGCGTCGAGCGTGTTGATGGGCTGGGGCATGGAAGATTCGCTGGAGCGCGCGGACGCCATGCGCTCCCGTGGGTGGGGCGCCGCGACGCGTCGAACGACGTATGCGCGGTATCGGCTGGGGCGCGGCGATGTTGCCGCGCTGGTTGGACTTGCGCTGTTTGGCATGGCCACGACGGCAGTGGCGTGGACTGCGACGATGCAGTATTCGTTTTACCCGCAACTATCGGTGCCGGCGCCGTGGCTGGGCTATGTCGTGTACGCTGCCTGGATGATGCTGCCTTGCGCGTCGCACGCGATTGATGAGAAGAGGTTTGGCTGATGGCTCGGTTGGATAGGAGCTCGGCGGCGGGTGTGGCATATGGCTCGGCCGCGCCGGCGATTGAGGTGCGAGGCCTTAGTTTTGCCTATCCCGGGGCCGAGGCACCGGTGCTCGAGGGGCTTGATTGGCGTGTTTCCCAAGGTGCGTTTGCACTGCTTGTTGGCGGTACCGGTTCGGGCAAGTCGACGCTGCTGTCGCTGCTCAAGCCCGAGATCGCGCCGGCGGGTACGCGCTCCGGCGAGCTGCGCGTGCTGGGCGAGCCCGTCGCCGACATGGATGTGCGGGCATCGGCGGAGCGCGTGGGCTATGTGTTCCAGGATCCCGAGAACCAGATCGTGTGCGAAACCGTGTGGCACGAGATGGCGTTTGGCCTGGAAAACTTGGGGCTAGCACGTGATGAGATGCGCCGTCGCGTAGCTGAGACCAGCTATTTCTTTGGGCTGGAAGATTGGCTTCACCGCGATACTGACACGCTTTCGGGTGGTCGCAAACAGTTGCTGTCGTTGGCGGCCGTTCTGGCGTTGCGCCCGCGCGTGCTGCTGCTCGACGAGCCCACGTCTCAGCTTGATCCGGTTGCGGAGAAGAATTTCCTGCACGCGCTGTTTCGTGTGAATCGCGAGCTGGGCTGCACGGTTGTTGTGGCGACGCATCAGCCGCGGCCGATGCTCGAGTATGCGACGTGTACGTACCGGATTGAGGGCGGTCGCGTGCGCGAGGTGGCGGATATGTCTTCTTTGGGACGCCGAGAATCGCTGTTTTCCGATGACATGTTGGGGTGGGGTGCCATCCGATGTGCAAAAAACGGAGTATTCAGCAGGCGTGAGGACAATTTGGGCTCTCTGGAGCCGCCCGGGGACGTATCGAGCGCGAAAAAAAGTTCAGAATTGGACAAATCGTCCGAATTTGTGGCGCAAACGTCGCTCGAGAATGGCTCGGAAGCCTTCCCGCGCACGGATGGAAGCAGAATACTCCAAAAAATGCACGGCGGGTCGGCTACCACCCTGTCGGAAGGCTGGTTTCGCTACGATCGCGCGGGCGGTTGGGTGCTGCGCGGGCTCGACGTGACGTTTTCGGCCGGTGCGGTGCATGCGATCGTGGGCGGCAACGGATGCGGTAAGTCGACGATACTCTCGGTGCTGGCGAAGACCGCCAAGCTGCAGCGCGGCCGCATGGTGCGCGGAGCGGCCTCGGCGGCGCTGCTGCCTCAGAATCCCAAAGCATTGCTGGTTGCCGATACGGTTCGCGACGAGCTGATGGAATGGGCTTCGACCTGCGGATATGACGAGAACTTGGCGCGGGAGCGTGCGGCGAGCTTGGGGTTGTCGGGTCTGGATGGACGCCATCCGTACGATCTTTCGGGCGGGCAGCGTCAACTGCTTGCATTGGCAAAACTGCTGCTAATCGGCCCCGAACTGCTATTGCTCGATGAGCCCACCAAGGGTCTAGACCTGTTCAGCCGCCGCATCATTGCCCGCGCCCTGCGTGACCATGCGAAGGCTGGCGGCACCGTCATCATGGCTACGCACGATTTGGACTTTGCCGAGCAGGTAGCCGACGACGTCGTCATGATGTTTGACGGCGAGATTGCCTGCATGGAGCCGCCGGCCGACTTCTTTGCCGATAACGTGTTTTATAGGGCGTGATGGGATGACGGATTATCGCGTCGCGCGCTTGCTTGCAAAACTGGAGGTCCCGCTGTTGTTGGCGGTGCCGGCGGTGATGGCTGCCGCGTTGCTGTCGGGTGTTGAGCAGGCAGCATTGGCCATGCTGGTTGTGGTGGCGCTGGTGCTCGCGCTGTTCTTTGCGGGTTACGAGGCATCTCGTCCGGGATTGCGCCAGATTATGCCCACGCTGGTGCTGGCGGCGCTGGCGGCGGCGGGGCGCATCCTGTTTGGGCCCATTCCCGACTTTAAGCCGGTGAGCGCCATCGCCATTATCGCGGGGGCGACGCTTGGTCGCCGCAACGGTTTTATGGTTGGCGCGCTGGCGGCGCTGACCAGCAATTTCTTTTTTGGACAGGGCATGTGGACGCCGTGGCAGATGTATGCCTGGGGGCTCGTGGGATACGTTGGCGGTGCGCTGGCGTATGCGGGTGCGTTCGACCGCGCCGACGGCACCGTGCGCATGCCAGCGCTGCTGGCGTACGGCTTTGCGTCGGGCCTGCTCTATGGCGTCGTGATCAACGCGTATGACATCATTGGATTTGTACGGCCGCTTACTTGGGCGGGTGCCGTGGCACGTCTTGCCACGGCGGTGCCGTTCGATATCACGCACGGCCTTGCGACCTGCGTGTTTTTGGCCGCCTTGTACAAGCCTTGGTGCCGTCGCATTAACCGTGTCGTCGTGAAATACGGACTGTAGGGCATTTCGCGTTCCCACACGAACTTGCGGTGGAATAGTTCTCGTTTTTGGCTATTTGCTGCCCAAACAGGAACTACTCCACCGCAACTTATAGGGGGAGAGGGGTCACATGATCTGTTTTCCTCTGTCCCCCAGGAATTGCTTGGCGCTAGAGCTCTAGCGCGAGGGTGACGGGGCAGTGGTCGCTGCCAAAGATGTCGCCGCGGATGCCGGTGTCGCGAACGTTGCCGGCGATTGCGTCGCTCACCAGGAAATAATCGATGCGCCAGCCGGCGTTGTTCTTGCGGGCATTAAAGCGGTAGCTCCACCAGCTGTAGACGCCCTCGACGTCGGGGTTTGCCGCGCGCCAGGTATCGGTGAAGCCGGCGTTGAGCAGCTCGGTAAACTTGCCGCGTTCCTCGTCCGAAAAGCCTGCGTTGCCGCGGTTGGACTTGGGGTTCTTAAGGTCGATTTCCTCGTGCGCTACGTTAAAGTCGCCGCAGGTTACGACGGGCTTACCGGTCTCGCGTTCAAGTGCGCTCAAAAAGCCACGATAGGCATCGTCCCAGGCCATGCGTACATCGATGCGCGCGAGCTCATTTTGGGCGTTAGGCGTGTAGACATCGACAAACCAGAACTTGTCGAACTCGAGCGCGCAGACGCGGCCCTCGGTTGCGGCTTTGGGCGACGAGTTCGGCCGCCTTGCCCTCGCCGGCGTAGGGTAGCAGTGCGTTGGCGTGCAGCACGCGCAGCGGTTCCTGGCGGCTAAAGACCGCAGTGCCCGAATAGCCTTTGCGCTCGGCATAGCTCCAGGTTTGGTGATAGCCGGGCAGGTCGATATCGACCTGGCCCTCCTGCAGTTTGGTCTCCTGCAGCGCCAAGATATCGACGTCGAGTTCTTGCGCGATCTGGATAAAGCTCGGGTCCTTTTTGAGCACGGCGCGCAGGCCGTTGACGTTCCACGAGGCAAAAGTGTAAGTCTGAGGCATGGTGTCCTTTCGACGGGGTTGGCAGGCTTAAGATTAGCGCAACAGGGGCGGTGGTGGGCTCCGCGCGTACTGACCCAAAGGCTGTATGCTGGGACATTGCCCGACGCTGCCTGACCAACGAGGACGGAGGACTCATATGACGCAGGCGATAACGGACTCCAAACAGGCCTCCGCCGCGCTGGCGGCGCTGTTCGGCACCCACAAGCGCGTGGTCTTCTTTGGCGGCGCGGGTGTTTCCACGGCGAGTGGCATCCCCGATTTCCGCAGCGTGGACGGCCTGTATCACCAGCAGTTTGCCTACCCGCCCGAGACTATGCTCTCGCATAGCTTTTACGAGGCGCATCCGGCCGAGTTCTTCGACTTCTACCGCACCAAGATGATCGCGCTTGGTGCTAAGCCCAACCGCTGCCACACCAAGTTGGCCGAGCTGGAGCGCGCCGGCAAGCTAAATGCCGTGGTGACGCAAAATATCGACGGCCTGCATCAGATGGCCGGCTCACAGCGAGTGTTTGAGCTGCACGGATCGGTCCATCGCAACATTTGCCAGTCGTGCGGCGCGGTCTATAGCGCCGAGTGGATTTGCTCGCGCGAGCACGAGGATGCCGCGGGCGTGCCTGCGTGCCCCGCGTGCGGTGGCCGCATCAAGCCCGATGTAGTGCTCTACGAAGAGCCGCTCGACGAGCATGTGTTGACCGGTGCCGTTGCCGCCATCGCCGCGGCCGATGCCCTCATTGTGGGCGGGACCTCGCTCGTGGTGTATCCGGCGGCAGGCCTTACGCGATACTTTACCGGCGATACGCTGGCTATTTGCAATCTTGCTCCTACCGATCAGGATGCAAATGCCGACCTGCTGATTTCTTGCGACATCGCGGCCGCGTTTGCGTTCTAGCCCGCGTGCGCGGATACAATAGAAAGACTGAGTGCAAAGCGACCCCGCCGCCAGCTCCCCAAGCTCGGCGGCGTGGGCATTTTAGGAGGATGTTCATGGCGAACGACAGCAAGACATGGCGGTGCGGAAAGTACGAGCTCAGCTTTGACCGTCCGCGCATCATGGGCGTCCTCAACGTGACGCCCGATTCGTCTAGCGATGGCGGGGAGCACTTCGACCCGGATGCCGCCATCGAGTACGGCCTGGCGATGCTCGACGCCGGCGCCGACATCATCGACGTGGGCGGTGAGTCCACGCGTCCCGGCTTTACTCCGGTCAACCCCGACGAGGAGGCTCGCCGCGTGCTGCCCGTGGTGCGCGCGCTGGCCAAAGAGGGTGCCATCGTCTCGATCGACACGCGCCACGTGGCGGTTGCCAAGGCGGCCGTGCGCTGCGGCGCCTCGATCGTCAACGACGTGACCGGCTTCACCGATCCCAAGATGGTCGAGTTTGTTAAGACGAGCACCTGCGGCGTCATCGTGATGCATGCCGGCGAGGTCGCCGCGCCCACCCGCACGCACGCAACGGTGCAGCTCGATACCTCGGCAGCGGCGTTTGTTGCCGAGAAGGCGCGCGAGGCGGC